>NZ_WBKS01000092.1:0-24304 GCF_008868145.1 Micromonospora sp. AMSO1212t | reverse complement strand
GTTCATGCCGACCAACCCGCTCTACTCGTTCATCTCGTCCAGCCTGATCAAGGACGTGGGCGGAGATGTCGCCGCCCCACTTCGCCACGTCCTTGATCAGGCTGGACGAGATGAACGAGTAGAGCGGGTTGGTCGGCATGAACAACGTCTCCACGCCGGCCAGGCCGATGTTCATCTGGGCCATCTGCAGCTCGTAGTCGAAGTCGCTCACCGCACGCAGGCCCTTGATCAGCACACTCGCCTGCTGCGCGCGGCAGAAGTCGACGAGCAGGCCGCGGAACGACTCCACCCGGACGTTGTCGTACGAGGCGGTCACCTCGCGGAGCATGGCGATCCGCTCCTCGACGGTGAACAGGCCCTGCTTGGACTGGTTGACCAGCACTCCGACGATCACCTCGTCGAAGAGCCGGCTGGCCCGGCCGATGATGTCGAGGTGTCCGTTGGTGACCGGGTCGAACGAGCCCGGGCAGACCGCACGTCTCATGATCGGCGACCGTACCAAAGAGTGGTCTCGCCGTAACGTCTGCTGCGCTCCGGAGTGACACCTTCCACCCACGTGACCGGTCCGGTACGGCTGGACCGTTCCACGACCACCAGGGCGTCCGGTGCGAGCCAGTCACCGTCGACCAGCGCCGTCAGCATCGCGGTGATCTCGGCGTCCGGCACCGCGTACGGCGGATCGGCGAAGACCACGTCGTACGGCCCGTCGGTGGGCCCGGCCGCGAGCACGGTGGCGACCTTGCCGGTGACAAGGCGCGCGGCGGGAGCGGCCCGGAGCGCGGCGATGTTCTCCCGGATCACCCGGGCGGCCCGGGCGTCGGACTCGACGAGCAGGACGTGGGCCGCGCCCCGGGACAGCGCCTCCAGACCGACCGCGCCGGAACCGGCGTACAGGTCGGCGAAGCGCGCCCCGTCCAGGTCGGCGTGGGAGTGCACGGCGCTGAACAGCGCCTCGCGGACCCGGTCGGAGGTGGGCCGGGTGCCGGCGCCGGGCGGCGCGGCGATCCGCCGGCCGCCGAGCGTGCCGGCCACGATCCGGGTCAACGTCGCTCCCTGCGCATGCCCCGACGCTACGCGACGCCGCGAGGCGTGGACGACGTACCCGGCGCGACGATCCGTGACTCGACGTGCATCAATGATCTCGAATGCATAACGGACCCTTTACGACCCTTCGATCATGGTGACGCCCGCACTGTCGATCTCGCTAGGGTCTGGCCCGATTGCCGAGCGGACGCGTGGCTTCGGCCCCTCCGCCCGGCCTCTCCCATCCTCCCCTCGTCAGGAGTAGGCGTGAACCGTCTCCACCTCCGGCGTGCCGCCGTCCTCACCGCCGGCACGCTGCTCGGCCTCGCGGGCGTCGCCACCGTCGCCGGCCCGGCCGCCGCCCACCACCCCGAGCCGTCCGGCAGCTATTGCGCCACCGAGAACGGCACGGTGACCGTGACCTGGTCGGTGATCAGCAGCGAGACCGACATCTCCGGCCGGATCATCAAGATCGAATCCACGGTGCCCGGCGCGATCAGCGGCGGCCTCGCGGTCGGCGCGGAGCTGAAGCCGGCCGGCCAGGGCCCGCTGACCGGCACCCAGACCCACACGTTCGCCGGCCCGGTCCCGGAACTGAAGCTGACCGTCGGGGCGCACTGGGAGCGAGGTCGCAAGTCGCACGACGGCGAGCGGACCGTGACGGCCCGCCCGGGACGGAACTGCGCGACGCAGAGCCCGTCGCCCTCGCCCAGCACGCCGCCGAGCGCCGGCCCTTCGCCGAGCACGCCCGTCTCGCCGACCCCGACGCCCTCGGCGTCCGTCCCGCCGAGCCCGTCCGTCCCGCCGAGCCCGTCCGCCCCGCCCAGCTCTCCCGCCCAGCCCGCGGAGCCGATCTTCAAGCTGGACCAGGACTGCGACTCGATGACCTTCGTCGTGGAGAACCCGGCCGACGGCGTGCCCTTCACCGCCACGCTCACCACGGAGAAGGGCGTCACCAGGAAGCTCGTCTCCGAGCCGGGCAGGACCAGCTCGGTCGGGTTCGACGCCTACCCGGGCCTCAAGGTCACGGTGAAGTACGACGTGGTCGAGGACGCGGAGACCATCCCGTACGCCCAGCCGGACGACTGCTCCGGCCAGGGTGGCGGCCTGCCGGTGACCGGCCCGGCCGCGGGTGCCGTCGCCGGTGGCGCGACGCTGCTGCTGGCCGCCGGCGCGGTGCTGTTCGTGCTGGCCCGCCGCCGCCGGATCCGCTTCACCGCCTGATCCCCACCGAGGGCGCGCCGACCACCCGGTCGGCGCGCCCTCGCCGTTTGCGGGCCACCGACGGCTCAGACGGCGTCGAGCACCGACGTGACAGCGGCCGGGTTCACCTCGGCCTGGTTGGCCAGCAGGACGAGCCGCTCGTCGGAGTCGGGCAGCCAGGCCGCAAACGCCTTGTAGCCGCCGTTGTCCCCCGAGTGGTGCACCGCCCGCCGGCCGGCCAGCGGGCCGACGAAGAACCCGTAGCCGTACGCCTCGCCGGGCCGGCCGGTCGGCGCGTGCGGGGTGGTCAGCGCCGTCACCGAGGCCGGGGTGAGCAGCCGGCCCCGGCGCGGTACGTCCAGCCAGGTCAGCAGGTCCGCAGCGGTGCACCAGACGTCACCCGCGCCCATGCTGACCGTCGCCAGGTCCCAGGACGGCACCGGACGGCCGTCCTCGTGCCCGACCGCCACGTCCGGCCGATCGTCGCCCGCACCGGCGAAGCTGCCCGTCATGCCCAGCGGAGCGAAGACCTCCTCGGCCAGGAACCCCGCGTACGGCCGCCCGGACGCCCGTTCCACGGTCCGGGCCAGCAGCACGTAGCCGGGGCTGCTGTAGTGCCACCCCGTCCCGGGCGGGAACAGCGGCGGCAGCGCGGCGAACCGGCCGAGCAGCTCGTCCGGCTCGGCCGGCCCGTGCAGGTCGACAGCCGGGTACTCCTCCCAGTGGCCCAGGCCGGAGGTGTGGGTGAGCAGGTGGTGCAGCGTGATGCCGGACCACTCCGGCGGCGGGGTGCCGGGCAGCCACCGGGTGACGGGGTCGGTCAGGCGCAGCGCGCCGCGCTCGGCGAGCAGCAGCACCGCCACGGCCGCCATCTGCTTGCTGATCGAGGCGATCTGGAACCGCGTGGCCGGGGTGCACGGTCGGCCGGACGTCTCGTCGGCCGCCCCGACGACCCGGTCCACAAGGAGTTCGTCGCCCCGGGCCAGCAGCAGCACACCGCGTTCGAGGAATGGTGTCGACATCTGCGCGAGCCTAGGCACGCGACGCGAATGCCGCAGTCCCGCGGACCCGCACCGGCGGGGTCACCGGGCACGCCGGCCGCCGCCCTCGTGCGTCAGCCCTTCTCCAGGTATTCGGCCCGCTCCTCGTCGACCAGAGCGGCGACCGACGCCGCCAGCGCCGGGTGCCGGGCCAGCTCCGGATCCTCCTCGACCAGTTCGATCGCCTCGGCCCGCGCGTCGCGGATCAGGTCGGTGTCGCGCAGCAGCGAGAGCAGCCGCAGGTGGGAGCGCCGGCCGGACTGGGTCGCGCCGAGCACGTCGCCCTCACGGCGCTGTTCCAGGTCGAGTTCGGCGAGCTTGAAACCATCGGTGGTGGAGGCGACCGCGTCCAGCCGCTCCCGCGCGGACGAGCCCTCGGCCGCCTCGGTGACCAGCAGGCACAGACCGGCGGCCGAGCCCCGGCCCACCCGGCCGCGCAACTGGTGCAGCTGGGAGACGCCGAACCGGTCGGCGTCCAGCACGATCATCACCGTCGCGTTCGGCACGTTCACGCCGACCTCGACCACTGTGGTCGCGACCAGCACGTCCAGCTCGCCGTCGGCGAACGCGCGCATCACCGCGTCCTTCTCGTCGGCCGGCAGCCGCCCGTGCAGCACCCCGATCCGCAGCCCGTGCAGCGGCCCCTCGGCCAGCAGCGGGGCCACCTCGGTCACCGCCAGCGGCGGCCGGCGCCCGTTGTCGTCCTCCCGCGGCGCCTCCTCGTCGGACACCGGTCCTTCACCGATGCGCGGGCACACCACGTACGCCTGGTGGCCCTTCGCGACCTCCTCGCGCAACCGGCGCCAGGCCCGGTCGAGGAACGCCGGCTTCTCGGCGGCCGGGACCACGTGCGACGCGATCGGCGAGCGGCCCTGCGGAAGCTGGGACAGCGTGGAGGTCTCCAGGTCGCCGTAGACGGTCATGGCCACGGTGCGCGGGATCGGGGTGGCGGTCATCACCAGCACGTGCGGCGGCTGCTCGGCCTTGGCGCGCAGCGCGTCGCGCTGCTCCACGCCGAAGCGGTGCTGCTCGTCCACCACCACCAGGCCGAGGTCGTGGAAGTCGACGCCCTCGTAGAGCAGGGCGTGCGTGCCGAGCACGATGCCGGCGCGGCCCTCGGCCACCTCGGCCAGTGCCCGGCGCCGGGCCGCCGCGCCGAGCGAGCCGGTGACCAGCTCCACCCGGGTGGCGTCGTCGGCGGCGCCCAGCTCACCGGCCCGGCCGAGCGGGCCGAGCAGGTCGAGGATGCCCCGGTGGTGCTGGGCGGCGAGCACCTCGGTCGGGGCCAGCAGCGCGGCCTGCCCACCGGCGTCGACCACCTGGAGCATGGCGCGCAGCGCCACCACCGTCTTGCCGGAACCCACCTCGCCCTGGAGCAGCCGGTGCATCGGATGCGCCCGGGCCAGGTCGGCGGCGATCTCCCGTCCGACGACCTGCTGGCCGGAGGTCAGCTCGTACGGCAGCCGGGCGTCGAACGCGTCCAGCAGGCCGCCCGCCTTCGCCGGCCGGGCCCGCCCCGGCGACGCCGCCGCCCGGTGCTTGCGCTGCACCAGCGTGAGCTGCACGGCGAACGCCTCGTCCCACTTCAACCGGCGGCGGGCCCGGTAGAGCGCCTCCTTGCTGGTCGGGCGGTGGATCTCGCGCAGCGCGGTGCCGATGTCGATCAGATTGCGGGTGGCCCGCACGGTGGCCGGCAGCGGGTCCTCCGGCGGGGTGAACGTGTCGAGCACGACGCGGACGCAGCGGGCGATCACCCAGGTCGGCACCGCCGCCGCGGCAGGGTAGACCGGGATCAGCGCACCGGCGAACTCCTCGACCTCCTCGTTGGCCGCCGCCTCGCCCTCGCCGCCCTCGCCGAGCAGGACGTACTCCGGGCCGTTGAGCTGGCGCTTGCCGCGGAACTCGGTCACCTTGCCGGCGAACAGACCCCACCGGCCGGGCCGCAGCTCCCGCTCGCGCCACGCCTGGTTGCCGAAGAAGGTGCAGGTGAGTACGCCGCCGGAGCCGTCGCCGACGGTCACCTCCAGCAGGTTGCCGCGCCGCTGGCGCATCGGGCGCACAGCGGTGCGCTGCACCTGGGCCAGCACGGTGACCTGCTCCCCCACGTCGAGCGAGCGGATGTCGGTGTGCTCGCCGCGCTCGTCGTACCGGCGCGGGAAGTGGTAGATCAGGTCACCTGCGGTGTGCAGGTCGAGGTGCCCGGCCAGCGCCTTCGCGGTGCGCTCGCCGACCAGCTTCTTCAGCGGCGTGTCCACAGTGGCCGCCTCGCCCGTCATTCGACCCCCACCAGGAGCGGATAGTGCGGCTGCCCGCCCTCGTACGCCTGCACCTCGACGAACGGCCAGGCCCGCTCGACGTGCTCGCGGACCCGGTCGGCCAGCCCGGCCGGGGCGTCCGCGCCGCACAGCAGCGTGACCAGCTCGCCGCCGCCGCCGAGCATCCGGTCCACCATTGCGGTGCAGGTGTCGACCAGATCCTGCCCGATCAGGTGTACCTCGCCCTCGACCAGGGCCAGCACGTCACCCGGGCGGGCCGGGCCGGCGACGGTGAGCGCCTCGCGGGCGGCGTGGCAGACCTCGGCGTACCGGCAGGCGCCTGCTGCCTCGGCCATCGCGATCACGTCGTCCTCGAACCGCCGCTTCGGATCGCGTACGGCGAGCGCCGCGAGCGCCTGCACCGGCGAGCGGGTCGGCACCACGCTCACCTTGATGCCGAGGCCGTGCGCCTCCTTGGCCGCCGCGCTCGCCACCGACTGGGTGTTCGGGTCGTTCGGCAGCACCACCACCCGGGCGGCGCCGGTGGCCCGGATCGCGTCGAGCAGCTCACCGGTGGACGGGTTGGCGGGCACCACCACGGCGCCCTCGGCGGCGAACAGCTCCGCGATGCCCGCGCCGGTGGCCACCACCACGGCGGCCCGTCCTTCGGGCAGCGGCACCTGCGGCCCCGGCGCCGGGGCGCCCTGGTCGGCGAAGCGGGTCACGCTGATCCGGTGCGGGCGGCCGGCGACCACACCCGCCTCGACCGCCGCCCCGATGTCGTTGACGTGCACGTGCACGTTCCAGGTGCCCGCGCCGTCGCCGACGACCGCCAGGGAGTCACCGAGCGCGTCCAGCTCGGCGCGCAGCCGGGTCACCGCCTCGTCGGTGGCGTCGAGCAGGTATTGCACCTCGTAGGCGTACGCGTCGGAGCCGCTCTCCCGCACGGCGGTCACCGGCGCGCGGCGGGCGGGCGGCGCGGGCGCCGGCTGGGCCGGGCTCTCCCCCGTGACCACCTCGACCAGCGCGTCCAGCAGCAGGCACAGGCCGCGCCCGCCGGCGTCGACCACGCCCGCGCGGGCCAGCTCCGGCAACTGCTCGGGGGTACGCGCCAGCGCGTGCGCCGCCGCCTCGGCCGCGGCCCGGGCCACGGCGCGCAGGTCGTCACTGTCCGCCCGGCGGGCCGCGTGCGCCGCAGCGGCGACCACGCTCAGCAGCGTGCCCTCGACCGGCCGGGCCACCGCGGCATAGGCGGCGGTGGTGGCGTCGGCCAGGGCGTCGGCGAACTGCCGCCCGCGCACCGCGGGCACGGCGGCGAGCGTGTCGGCGAGACCGCGCAGGATCTGCGAGAGGATCACGCCGGAGTTGCCGCGCGCCCCGAGCAGCGCGCCCCGGGCCATCAGCCGCAGCGCGTGCCCGTGCGGGGTGTGCCCGTCGTCGGGGAGCGTGCCGAGGTCCATGGCCAGGGCCTGCTGGGCCGAGGTGAGCGTGAGCACCAGGTTGGTGCCGGTGTCGCCGTCGGGCACGGGGTAGACGTTCAGGTCGTCGATCTCGCCCTGGTGGGCCCGGAGGGCGGTCAGCCCGCTCGCGCACCAGCGGCGTACCGCTGCGGCGTCGAGGGTCTCCAGCACGTCGGGAAGCCTACTGGCGCACACCGACACGCGCCGGGGTCGTCCGCCGCGTGTCCGCCCCGGCCGACGGCACGGCGGGGACGCCGGTACGCTGGGTGGGCTCGCGAAAGGGCCGGTTGGGCGTACCGACTGTCATCGGGTAACCTGACCAGGTTGCCCGGGCAGCGCCTGGCGGCGACCTCATGAACGTTTCAATCCCAGGAGTATCCCGTGGCTAGCGTGTGCGACGTCTGTGGCAAGGGGCCGGGCTTCGGCCACAACGTGTCCCACTCGCACCGGCGGACCAACCGCCGCTGGAACCCGAACATCCAGTCGGTGCGCACCCCGGCCGGTGGCGGCAACACCAAGAAGTTGAAGGTCTGCACCTCGTGCATCAAGGCCGGCAAGGTCACCCGCGCCTGACGCGGTAGCGCCACCGGAACATCGTCGGTCGCCGGCGGATCCCTCGGGGTCCGCCGGCTTCTGTCGTGTCCGGCGACCCGCGGCGCCGTATCCACCGACCCGCCCCGCACCCCTGACCGACCGTACGGCGACCGGCTGGTACCGGCCGGTTAGGGTGCTGCTGCGCCGGCCGTCCGGTTCCGGCGCGAGCCGTGGGGAGGGTGACCGGTGGACCTCGATCTGGGTCGCGAGCAACTGGTGGTGGTGGGCGCGTCCTTCGGCTCGCTGAGCTGGTTCGACCAGGAACTGCCGCCCGGCAGCGTGGTGCTGGTCGAGGAGCCCGACGTGATCGCCCGCCGCGACCTGGCCCGGTTCGCCGAGCGGCTGCCGATGATCGGACGCCTCGTCGAGGCCGAGTACCAGACCGGCTTCGACCCGGACGCCCTGCTCGCCCGCGAGCCCGGCCTCGCCGACGCCCGGCTGGTCCTGCCCGGCCTGGAGTACGCGGTCGGCGCCACCGCCCGGCTCGCCGACCGCCTCGGTCTGCCGGGTGCCGGGGTGGAGGCCGCCGACGTCTTCTCCGACAAGCACCGGATGCGGCTGCTCGCCGACCGGATCGGGCTGGCCAATCCGGCCTACGAGCTGGTCGACGACCCGGCGCGGGCGGTGGAGTTCGCGCAGGCGCACGGCGGCCGGTGCGTGCTCAAGCCCACCCGCCGCTCGGGCAGCCTGGGCGTACAGCTGATCACCGACCCGGCCGAGGTGCCGGCCCGCTGGGCGGCGAGCGCCGCCCCGCCCGACCCGGCCGAGGCCACCGAGCGCGGCCTGCCCACCGGCGTGCTGGTCGAGGAACTGCTCGTCGGCTCCGAGCACAGCGTCGAGCTGCTCGTCGCCGACGGCGAGGTGATCTTCGCCAACGTCACCGACAAGCGGGTCGCCGGTGGCCGCTACCCGGTCGAGACCGGCCACACCGTGCCGTCCGCGCTGCCCGCCGCCGCGCACGACGCGCTGCGCGCCGCCGCGGTACGCCTCGCCGAGGCGGCCGGCTTCCGCAGCGGCATGCTGCACAGCGAGTGGATCCTCGCCGACGGCGTGCCGACGCTGGTGGAGTGCGCGGCCCGGATGCCCGGCGACATGATCACCGCGCTCATCTCGATCGCCTACGAGCGGGACGTCATCGAGGCGTACCTGCGGATCCTGCGCGGCGAACGGCCGGCGCTGCCGGCGCGGGCAACCGGCGCGGCGGCGATCGAGTTCCTGATCGCGCCGCCCGGCCGGGTCACCGCCGTGGACGGCCGGCGCGACGCGCTGCGCGTGCCGGGCGTGCTCGACGTGCAGGTGGAGACGAAGGTCGGGCAGACCGTGCCGGAGCTGCTCTCCTCGGCGCACCGCAGCGGGCACCTGATGGCCTGGGGCGCGACCCCGGACGAGGCCGCGAACGCCGCGCGCCGCGCCGCCGGGGAGATCCGCATCTCCGTCGGCTAGAGCGTGCGGGCGTACGACAGGCAGCCCGGGGCGTCCTTGTAGAAGCCGAAGTTCGGGATCCGCTCGTAGCCGGCCGAGGTGTACATGGCGATCGCCTCGGGCTGCTTGTCGCCGCACTCCAGCACGATCCGCTTGCGGCCGTGGTCGCGGGCGGACCGCTCGACCGCGGCGAGCACCGAGCGGGCCACGCCCCGGCCCCGGGCCGCCGGGTCGGTGTACATCCGCTTCAGCTCGGCCGTGTCGCCGTCCCCGCCGTGGCTGCGCCACCCGCCGCAGCCCACCGGCCGCCCGTCCAGGTAGGCGACGAGGAACGCGCCGTCCGGCGGGGTGAACTCGGCCGCGTCGACAGGGGTCTCGTCGCCGCTGCCGCCGTACCGGGCGCCGAGGTCGGCCAGCGCCGCCCGGATCAGCGCCTGCGACTCGGGCGCGTCGAAGCGCCGCTCCCGGATCTCGATCTCGCTCACCGTGCCAGGTTACGACCGCCGCCGGCCCCGTCCCGGCCCGGCGGCCCGGGGTCGGACGCAGATCACTCCGGGCCGCTATTCCGCCGTCCGGCGGAAGTGGTCCCAGCCGCGCGGGCCGCTGTAGGCGGCGCCGTCGACGGTGACCCCGGCGCCGGCCGCCACCCGCCCGACCGGCCGCCAGCCCTCCGGGAGCGCGGCGTCCCCCGGGAAGGTCGCCGCCAGCGCGTGGTCCTCGCCGCCGGCCAGGATCCAGGTGTACGGGTCGACGCCGAGCGCCTGCGCCGCGTCCCGCATCTGCCGGGGCACCTCGAACGCGTCGCGGCTCAGGTCGATCGCCACACCGCTGGCGGTCGCCACGTGCCCGAGGTCGGCCAGCAGCCCGTCCGACACGTCGATCATGGCGGTGGCCCCGGCCGCGGCTGCAGCGGGTCCGGCGGCGTACGGCACCTCGGGGCGGCGGAACGCCTCGACCAGCAGCCGGGGCGTGCGGAAGCCCCGGGAGAGCACGGTGTAGCCCGCCGCCGACCAGCCGGTGCGCCCGGCAAGCGCCACCACGTCCCCCGGCCGGGCGCCGGAGCGGACCACCGGGGCACGGCCGGCCAGGTTGCCGAGCGCTGTCACCGCGACGGTGAGCGTCGGGCTGCCGGACATGTCCCCGCCGACCACGCTCGCGCCGACGAGCGCCGCCTCCGCGCCCAGCCCGTCGGCCAGTTCCTCGGCCCAGGCCGGGTCCAGCTCGGCCGGCATGCAGAGCGCGACGAGCAGGGCGGTCGGGGTGGCGCCCATGGCGGCGATGTCGGCGAGGTTCGCCGCCGCCGCCCGGTGGCCCACGTCCCGTGCCGACGACCAGTCCCGGCGGAAGTGCCGGCCCTCCACCAGCACATCGGTCGAGGCGACCACCCGCCGGTCCGGCGCCGCCACCACCGCGCCGTCGTCGCCGGGGCCGAGCAGGCAGCTCTGTCCCTGCGCCAGCCGGGCGGTCACCCGGTCGATCAGGCCGAACTCACCGACATCAGTGACCGTCATTCCGTCCCCTCGCTCCGCTGCGTCGTTCCGCACGTCCCACCCCTGTCCGTACCGGCGTGTGCTCGCTCACCGCGTCCGACCGGCAACCGATAGGGATCACGGCCGCTCAGTACGGTAGTTTCACCCTTCGGGTCGCCCGGAGGCGACGGACGGAGGTCGAGTCGTGGTACAGGCGTACATCCTCATCCAGACCGAGGTCGGCCGGGCGCGTGACGTGGCCGGTCTGATCGCGGATCTGGCCGGCGTGGTACGGGTCGACGCCGTCACCGGGCCGTACGACGTGGTCGTGCTCACCGAGGCGAACACCGTCGACGAGCTCGGCAAACTCATCGTCAGCAACGTGCAGATGGTGCCCGGCATCACCCGCACCCTCACGTGTTCGGTGGTGCGGCTGTAAGTGGACGAGAAGGACACCTCCCCCCGCCGGGACGGCGCCACCCGCCGTGCCGCGCTCTGGGCGACGCTCGTCGCGGTGCCGGTGACCCTGGCGGTGGCCGGGTTCACGTTCGCCAAGCTGGCCCCGGAGTCTCCGGACGCCGAGCCGAGCGCGTCGGCGAGTCCCCGGGTGCAGTCCAGCGCGCCGGTCGAGATGCCCGCCCCGGCGCTGGCCGAGCGCCCGACCATCCTCTGCCGTGCCCTGATGTCGCAGCTCCCCGACAGCGTGCGTGACCTGCCGCAGCGCCCGGTCACCGCGGGCCCGGAGCAGAACGCCGCGTACGGCGACCCGGCGCTGACGGTGGCCTGCGGCGGCAGCCCGGCGCAGTTCCCGCCCACCGACGAGGTGTGGACTGTCAACAAGGTCTGCTGGCACGCGGCCGAGGAGGCCGACGCCACGGTCCTGACCACCGTCGACCGGGAGACCCCGATCCGGGTCCGGGTGCCGAAGTCGTACGAGCCGCCGCTTCAGTGGGTGATCTCGATCTCCGACACCATCGTCAGCTCCGTCCCCTCGGCGAAGCAGGCCCCCTCGGGCTGCTCCGCCTGACGCCGGCCGGCTCAGCGGCCGGCGCGGCGGTGCAGGGCGGTACGGATCAGCCGGTTGACCAGCTTCGGGTACTCCAGCCCGCTGGCCGACCACATCCTCGGGAACATCGACGTCGGGGTGAAGCCCGGCATCGTGTTGATCTCGTTGAGGTAGACGTCCATCTGCGGGGTGACGAAGAAGTCGACCCGGGCCAGGCCGGAGCAGTCGAGCGCGGTGAAGGCCCGGGTGGCGTAGTCGCGCACCTGCCGGGCCACCGGCTCGGGCAGGTCGGCCGGTACGTCGTACTCGCAGACCTCGTCGGCGAAGATGTACTTGGCCTCGAAGTCGTACCAGTCGCGGTCGCCGATCATCCGCACCTCGGCGAGCACGGAGGCCTCGGGAGCGCCGCCCGCCTCGCCCTCCAGCACGCCGCACTCGATCTCGCGGCCGACCACGGCGCCCTCGACGAGGACCTTGCTGTCGATCTCCCGCGCGGTGACGAGCGCGGCGTCCAGGTCCGCCCAGTCGTCGACCTTGGTGATGCCGAACGAGGAGCCGGCGCGGGACGGCTTGACGAAGACTGGCAGCCCGAGGCGCTCCTTGTCCTCCTCGCTCAGCGACATCCCGGCGCGCAGCACCGCGTACGGGCCGACCGGGATGCCCTCGGCGGCGCAGAGCTTCTTGGTGAACTCCTTGTCCATGGCCGCGGCGGAGGCGAAGACGTTCGCCCCGACGTAGGGGATGTCGGCCATCTCCAGCATGCCCTGGATGGTGCCGTCCTCGCCGTACGCGCCGTGCAGCACCGGGAAGACCACGTCCACGTCGGCGAGGGCGACCGGCCCCTGGGCGGGGTCGAGGACCATCAGGCCGCCGACGGCGGGGTCGGCGCGCAGCACCAGCTCGGCGCCGGAGCCGGCGGTGATCTCGGGGAGCTTGCGGTCGGCGATGGCGAGCCCGCTCGGGTCACCGCTGGCGAGCACCCACTGGCCCTGCCGGGTGATGCCGACCGGGACCACCTCGAACTCGTCCGGGTCGAGCGCGGCCAGCACGCTGCCGGCGCTGACGCAGGAGATGCCGTGCTCGGGGCTGCGGCCGCCGAAGACGATCGCCACACGGGTCTTGCCTGGGGTGGTCATGGTCACCTCATCGTTCGCGACTGCGGCTGGCCGTGCTCGCCGGTGGCGCTCACCCGACTGACCTTACTGTGCGTTGCCGCAAGCGGTGGTCGTTACCCGGGGAGACACGGAGTCGCGTGGCAAACGGTCAAGGTGACATCTACAGGGAGTAACGGAACGGCGTGCCTCAGAAGGCCGGGTGCCGGGGCCGGCGGCCGACCGCGATGACCTTCACCCGTTGCCGGCCGGCCCGAACCATGCCCAGCGCCATGAATGCGCCGGCGATCCGGTCGGCCGCCTCCCGGCTGCTCGCGCCGACCACCTGACGGCGGCGTTCCGGGCTGGTCCGTTCGTCACGGCAGGCGCCGTCCGGTGGACGCACGTCGGTCAGGACCACCAGGAACCTGGTCACCGCGGATCCCTTCCCGTCTCGTGGACCGGCAGGGGCACGCGGCGGTCGGATCGTGGGGGAGTGAAATCCGACCACCGCGCGCCCCATCCCCTCCGGTCGCTCACCACCACCGTCGCCACGACAACCGGCGGTGAGGACGCCGTCACACACTGACAGGTTCACCGGCGTGAATGCAACTCTCATCGGCTTTCTCTCATGCCCGCTTTCCCGCGGGATGTGCGACCATCGATGCATGGCGCCGAAGACCGCCCGGGCCCGACGGCTCGGCATCGCCCTGCGGACCCACCGGGAGGCCGCCGGCCTCACCCTGGAGGCCGCGGCCGACGAGATCAACAGCACCCGGAGCACGTTGTCCCGCTACGAGAACGCGCAGACGCTCGTCAGTCCCGCCACCGTGCGCGCGCTCCTGATCAGCTACGGCGTGGGCCCGGCCGACATCGCCGCGGCGGTACAACTGGCGAAGGACGCCCGCAAGCCGGGCTGGTGGGTGTCCTATTCGTACCTGCTGGACCAGCGCACCATCGACTTCATCGCGCTGGAGGCCGAGGCCACCGGCATCGCGAACTTCGAGCCGTCGGTGGTGCCCGGTCTGCTCCAGACCGCCGACTACATCCGCGGGGTGATGCGCGGCGGGCCGCACACGCTCACCGACGAGCAGGTGGAGCAGCGGGTCCAGCTACGGCTGGACCGCCAGCAGCGGCTCTCCGGCGCCGAGCCGCCGATCCTCGACGCCATCATCGACGAGGGCGCGCTGCTGCGCCCGGTCGGTGACCGCTCGGTCATGTCCGGCCAGCTCCAGCACCTGCTGAAGATGGCCGAGCTGCCGAACGTCACGGTGCAGGTGATCCCGCTCGCCGCCGGCTACCACCGCGGCACCCGGGGCTCGCTGCACATCCTGGAGTTCGCCGACCCGGAGGATCCGATCATCGCCTCGGTGGAGACCGTCGCCGGGCAGATGGTCCTCGACCGGCCGGGTGACCTGCGTACCTGCGCCAAGATCATGGAGCACCTGCGGACCGTGGCGCTGAGCCCGGCGGCCAGTCGGGACCAGCTCCTCCGCCTGCTGAACGAGAGGTGACCAGATGAACGGCACGAACCGCACGAACCCCGCACCGGCCCGCTGGCGCAAGAGCAGCCACAGTGGCGACGAGGGCGCGTGCGTGGAGATGGCGCCGCTGACCGGCGCGGTGGCGGTCCGCGACTCCAAGGACCCGGCCGGCCCGGTGCTGGTGTTCCCGCCGCACGCCTGGGCCGCGTTCACCGCGGCGCCGCCGCGCGGCTGAGCGGCCCGTCCGGCGGGCGGCGTCAGCCGAGTGGGGCGGCGGCGGTGACGGTGCCGCGTACCGCCTCCAGCGCCGCGATGGCCACTCCCCGCGCCCCGGCCATGTCCCGGTCCGGGACCAGCGCGAAGGTGGCCACCGCCCGCTGCTCCTCCCGGAGCACCGTGTGCTCGGCGACCGTGGCGAGGAACCAGTCCCGGAACTCCGGCTCCACCTCCACCACACCCCCGCCCACGAAGTACGCGTGCGGGTCGGTGAAGTTGGCCGCGATGGTGAAGAGCCGGCCCAGCGCCTTGGCCTGCTGGGTGAACACCAGGCGGGCCAGCGGGTCGCCGCGTTCGCCGTAGCCGCGCAGCAGCTTCGCCGCCCGGTCCGGCTCCTCCGCCGCGAGCGGATGCTCCGGATGCCGGGCCAGCCAGTACGGCAGCAGGTTGCGCCGGATCGCGGTGAGCGAGGCGACGCTCTCCGCGTCCCCGGTGAAGCCGCAGGCGCAGACCGGCGCCGCCTGGTCCGGCTCGACCAGGCCGTCCAGCGGGATGTGCACGTGCCCGAACTCGCCGGCCATGCCGGCCGCGCCGCCGACCACCCGGCCGGACTCCACCACGCCGCCGCCGAGCCCGGTGCCGACGATCGCGGACACCGACGACCGGGCCATCGCGTCGGCGCCGAAGTGCACGTGGTGGGCGTAGAGCGCGGCGGCGTTGCCGTCGTTGGCGTACACCACCGGCAGGCCCAGCCGCCGCTCCAGCGCGGTGCGCACGTCGAAGCCCCGCCAGGCGGGCTGGGAGAAGTTCGTCGAGCCGCGCGACGAGATCACGCCGGTGGCGCTGGCCGGGCCGGGCGTGTCCAGGCCGACCGCGCGGACCAGGTCACGCGGCACACCGGTGTGGGCCAGGACGCCGTCGAACGCCCGCGCCAGCGCCTCCACCGCCGCATCCGGCCCGGCGCCGACGTCGCTCGGGATCTCCAGCAGCCCGTCCACCAGGAACCGGCCGTCGACGGTCAGCACCGTGGCGTTGTCGCTCGTGCCCCCGTTGTCCAGCCCCACCACCACCGGCACACCTGAGCTGCCCACCGCCACGATCAGCCGGGGCGGCGGGCGGTGACCGCTGTCGCCTCCCGCTCCTCGTCGCTCACCACCGCCGGGTCCAGCCCGACGGCGGTGAACACGGCGCACAGTTCCGGGGCCTGCGCTGCGCTCGCCTCGACCACGACGTGCCCGCCCGGTGCGAGCCACTGCGCCGCGCCCGAGGCGACCCGGCGCAGCACGGCCAGGCCGTCCGTGCCGCCGTCCAGCGCCACCGGCGCCTCGTACAGGCGCGCCTCGGCTGGCAGCGAGGCCACCGCACCGGTCGGCACGTACGGCGCGTTCGCCACCACCAGGTCCAGCTCTCCGCGCCGCCCGGCCGGCAGCGCGTCGAACAGGTCGCCCTGGTAGACCGGGACGCCGAGCGGTTCGAGGTTGCGCCGGGCGCAGGCCACCGCCACCGGGTCGATGTCGGCGGCGGCCAGCCAGCGGGGAGCCAGCCGCTCGTGCAGCACCACGGCGGCGGCACCGGAGCCGCAGCACAGGTCGAGCACCGCCGGCGCCGGCCCGGCCAGCGCCGTCGCCGCGTCGACGAGCAGGGCGCTCCGGCCACGCGGCACGAACACCCCCGGGTGTACGGCGATCCGCCGGCCGCAGAACTCGGCCCAGCCGAGCAGGTGCTCCAGCGGCAGGCCGGCGACGCGACGGTCGACCAGGCGGGTCAGCGACTGCGCCGAGTCGGCGGCGGCGATCAGCAGTGCCGCCTCGTCCTCGGCGAAGACGCAACCGGCGGCGCGCAGCCGCCGGACGAGGGCGGGACGGTCGGGGGTGAACAGGGTGGATGCCATGGCAAGCCTTTCGGGAAGCGCTCGTCGGCGCCCCCGGCGTCGCCTCAGCCCTGAAGCGACGCGGACTCGGAGGGAGCGCCGGTCCTCTGCTGGTGGATCGGACTCACCTCCTCGGGTCGGGGCCGCACGGGCCGTGGCTGCCCGTCACCCTAGCCCAGCGGGCGACACGCCGTCAGCCCGCAGCGTCGAGCGCCGCCGTCACGTCGGCGAGCAGGTCGGCGGTGTCCTCGATACCGCAGGAGAACCGCACGAAGCCCGGCGACGTGTCGTCGCCCCACTGGGCCCGCCGGTCGGCTGTGGTGTGCAGGCCGCCGAACGAGGTGGCGGCGGCCACCAGCCGGGAGGCGCCGAGGAACCGGGCCACCCGGTGCTCGTCGCCCAGGTCGAACGAGAGCACACCCGGCACGCGCCGCATCTGGGCCGACGCGACCGGATACGCCGGGTCGTCCGGCCGTCCGGGCCAGCGCACCCCGGTGACGTCCGGGCGGCCCGCGAGCAGGTCGGCCAGCGCCCGCGCGTTCGCGGTCTGCCGGGCCAGCCGCAGGTCGAGCGTGGCCAGCGAGCGGTGGGCAAGCCAGCAGTCGAACGCGCCCGGCACCCCGCCGGTGGCGTTGCGCCAGGTGGTCGCCGCGTCCCGCAGCCCGGCGTCCCGGGTGGCCAGATAGCCCAGCAGCAGGTCCGAGTGACCGGTCAGCGCCTTGGTGCCGGAGGCGACCACCACGTCCACGCCGAGGTCCAGCGGGCGCTGCCCGAGCGGCGTGGCGGTGGTGTTGTCCACCGCCACCAGCGTTCCCGCGGCGTGCGCGGCGGCGGCCACCGCCCGCACGTCGGCGACGTCCAGGCCGGGGTTCGCCGGGGTCTCCAGCAGCACCAGCCGGACACCGTCGAACGACGGGTACGGCCCGGCCGTCGGCACGAGCACCACGCGTACGCCGAGCTGTTCCAGCGTGTCCGAGGCGAACGCCCGCACCGAGAAGTAGCCGTCGGCGGGCAGCAGCACGGTGTCGCCGGGGCGCAGCACTGTCAGCAGCAGCCCGGTGACGGCGGCCTGGCCGCTGGCGAAGACCCGGCACTCGCCGCCCTCCAGCTCCCCGATCGCGGTCTCCAGCAGCCGCCGGGTGGGGTTGTCGGGCCGCCCGTACCCGTTCACAGCCGCTGACGGGCCGCGCTCCGGGTCCAGGTGGTACGGCGCGGCGAAGACCGGGCCGGGCAGGAACGGCTGGCCGGGGACCGCGTCCGGCAGGCCGGCGTGCACGGTGCGCGTGCCGTCACCCCAGTGCTCGTTCGTCATCCCGGCTCCGCTCACTCGTACGACTCGGGCTTGGCGGTACGGCTCATCAGCGCGTCCACCGCCAGGCGCGGATCCATCCCCTCGTGGCAGATCCGCTCGATCTGTTCGGTGATCGGCATCTCCACCCCGTGCGCCCGGGCCAGGTCGCGGATGGCCAGGCAGCTCTTGACGCCCTCGGCGGTCTGCCGGGTGGCCGCCTGGGCCTGTTCCAGCGTCTCCCCCCGGCCCAGGTGCTCGCCGAAGGTGCGGTTGCGGGCCATCGGCGACGAGCAGGAGGCGACCAGGTCACCCATGCCGGCCAGCCCGGCGAACGTGATCGGGTCGGCGCCGAGCGCCACGCCCAGCCGGGCGGTCTCGGCCAGGCCGCGGGTCATCAGCATGGCCCGGGTGTTGTCGCCGAAGCCCATCGCGGTGGCGATGCCGTACGCCAGCGCGATCACGTTCTTCACCGCGCCGCCCAGCTCGCAGCCGATCACGTCGTCGTTGGTGTAGGGGCGGAAGTACGGCGTCCGGATGGACGCCTGCACCAGTGCCGTACGCCGGCTGTCGGTGCCGGCGACCACTGTGGCGGCCGGCTGCTCGGCGGCGATCTCCGGGGCCAGGTTGGGCCCGGAGACGACCACCACCCGGTCGGCGGGCACCCCGGCGGTCTCCGTGATCACCTGACTCATCCGCTTGGTGGTGCCCAGCTCGATGCCCTTCATCAGCGACACGAGCGTGGCGTCCGCCGCCAGGTACGGCGTCCAGTCGGCGAGGTTGCCGCGCAGCGTCTGCGAGGGCACCGAGAGCACCACCACCTCGGCCCCCTCGATCGCCTCGGCGGCGTCGCCGGTGGCGGTCACCCGCTCGGGCAGGCGGATCCCCGGCAGGTACTCGGGGTTGTGCCGCCCGGTGCGGATCGCCTCGGCCACGGCGGCCCGGCGGGCCAGCACGGTGACGTCCCGCCCGGCGTCGGCGAGGATCTTGGCGAACGCGGTCCCCCAGGAACCGGCGCCCAGCACCGCGACGTGCCCGCTCATTCGGTGACCTCCTGCGTACCGGTCCGGACGGGCCGCTGCCAGAGCGGCGGTGGCGTGCCGCCGCGGATCTCCGCCATCAGATCCCGGATCCGCAGCATGATCGTGTCGGTCATCTCCTCCAGGATCGGGCGCGTCGGCGTGGCGCCCGCCCAGCGGCTCAGGTCCACCGGCGGGCCGGCGACCACAGTCACCGGCGTACGCGGGCGCAGCCCGAACCGGGCCGTCCGGGGGTCGAACATCCGCTCCGGGCCGACCATGGCCACCGGGATCACCGGGGCGCCGGTGGCGAGCGCCAGGCGGGCCGCGCCGGTCTTGCCCTTCATCGGCCACAGGTCCGGCTCCCGGGTGGTGGTGCCCTCCGGGTAGATCACCACGGCACCCCCCTCCGCCAGCGCGGCGATCAGCTTGTCCAGCGACTTGACCGCCTCGACGGTGCCCCGCTCGACCGGAATCTGCTGGCACCGGTGCAGGATCCCGCCGACCACCGGCACCCGGAACACGCTGGCCTTGCCGAGGAAGCGCGGCCAGCGCCCGGCGTCGTAGACGAAGTGCGCGACGACGAGCGGATCGGCGTGCGAGATGTGGTTGGGAACGATGATGACGCCGCCGTCGTGACCCAGGTGCTCCATGCCCCGCCAGGTGCGGCGGCTCCAGACGGTCATCAGCGGCTTCACCAGCACCACGGCGAGCCGTCGCCAGAACCCCAGCCTGCGCCGTGCCACAGTGCCTCCTCGATCCGCCCTCGCGCCCCGGCACAGAATCATGCCTGTTCGCCCCCGCTGCGGCCAGTGCGGGTACCGGCGCCCTCGCTGGCAGGATGGTCTGCGTGTCTGAGGCCCGCTGGACCGTGGTGATGCCGGTGAAGCGCCTTCCGGCGGCGAAGAGCCGTCTGCGGGGCGCGCTGCCCGGCGTACCCCATGAGGAGCTGGCGCTGGCCCTGGCGACCGACACGCTGCGCGCGGTGCGGGCGTGCCCGGCGGTCGCCGGGGTGCTCGTGGTCACCGACGACCCGCGGGTGACCGCGTCCGTCCAGGCGGCGGGCGCCCGGGTCGCCGGCGACCCCGGCGGCGGGCTGAACGCCGCGTTCCGGCACGGCGCGGCCGTCGCCGGGCCGCGCGCCGCCGTGGCCGGCCTGACCGCCGACCTGCCGGCGCTGCGACCGGCCGAGCTGGCCGCCGCGCTGCGGGCCACCCGGGGGGTACGCGGGTTCGTGGCGGACGCCCCGGGCGGAGGCACGGTGCTGCTCGCCGCGCCGGCCGGGGCGCCGCTGGCACCGCGGTTCGGGCCCGGTTCGGCCGCGGCGCACGAGGCGAGCGGGGCGCTGCCGCTCGCCGGGGAGTGGCCCAGCCTGCGCCGGGACGTGGACACCCCGGCCGACCTGGCCGACGCCGCCGGGCTGGGCGTGGGGCCGCGTACCGCCGCGCTGCTGGCCCGGGTCGCCGCAGCGGTGGAGTACGGTGCTGGCATGCAGGGGACGGTGGCCACCTACGACGCGTCGACCCGCAGCGGTGTGCTGCTGCTCGACGACGGCACCGAGCTGGCGTTCCCGGCCCGCGCGTTCGACGCCTCCGGGTTGCGGCTGCTCCGTTTGGGGCAGCGTGTCCGGATCGAGCGGGACGCCGACGGCGAGGTGGTCCGGGTGACCTTGCCGACGATGGCGTGAACAACCTGGCCCGAGTTCATTTTCCGTTCACCCTTATCGGGGAATCATGAGGTGGTGAGCACCCCTCGCGAGCACCCTGACGGCCCGCCGCCGATCCTCGACCCCGGCACGCCCCGCAACGGACGCCCCACCCGCGGCCCGGACGGGCGGTTCCGCCAGCCCCGGCCCCCGGAGGAGCGCCTCGGCGCCGACCCGGACGCGGCCGGCGCCACCGGGCTGGACGAGCCGCTCGACCCGGTGGAGGGCCCCGGCCCGGCCGACGAGACCCCCGCGGCCGCCGCCCCGCCGACCGCGCCGCCGCTGCCGGAGGACCGTTTCCTCAACCGGGAGCTGTCCTGGCTCGACTTCAACGCCCGGGTGCTGGCGCTCGCCGAGGACCCGCGCACCCCGCTGCTGGAACGGGCGAAGTTCCTGGCCATCTTCGCCAGCAACCTGGACGAGTTCTACATGGTCCGGGTCGCCGGGCTGAAGCGGCGGCTCTCCGCCGGCCTGCCGGTACGCGGCGGTGACCGGCTGCCGCTGCGCACCCAGCTCGACCTCATCACCGAGAAGGCCGCCGGCCTGGTCGCCCGGCACGCCACCTGCCTGGTCGACGACGTGCTGCCGAAGCTCGCCGCCGAGGACATCCGCATACTGCGCTGGAGCGACCTGGACGACGCCGAGCGGGAGCGGCTGCGCACCTGGTTCCGGGCGCACATCTTCCCGGTCCTCACCCCGCTGGCGGTCGACCCGGCGCACCCGTTCCCGTACATCTCCGGCCGGTCGCTGAACCTGGCCGTCTCGGTACGCGACCCGGACGGCGGCTCGGAGCTGTTCGCGCGGGTCAAGGTGCCGAACAACGTGCCCCGGTTCGTCCGGGTCCACCGCGGCCAGCCGGGCGTGCGGTTCCTGCCGGTCGAGGACCTCATCTCGGTGCACCTCGGCCAGCTGTTCTCCGGCATGCAGGTGGTCGAGTGCCACCTGTTCCGGGTGACCCGCAACGCCGAGGTCGAGGTGGACGAGGACCGCGACGAGGACCTGCTCCAGGCGCTGGAGCGGGAACTGGCCCGCCGCCGGTTCGGTCCGCCGGTACGCCTGGAGGTGGCCGCCTCCATCTCCGACCACATGCTGGAGCTGCTCGTCCGCGAGCTGGACGTGGACGACCACGACGTGCTGCGGGTCCGTGGCCTGCTCGACCTGTCCGCGCTCTGGCAGGTCTACGGCGAGGCCGACCGGCCCGACCTGAAGGACCCGCCGTTCGTGCCGGCCACCCATCCGCGCCTGGCCGAGGGTGAGGTGCCGCGCAGCGTCTTCGCCACGCTGCGAGACGGCGACGTGCTGGTGCACCACCCGTACCACTCGTTCGCGACGAGCGTGCAGCGCTTCGTCGAGCAGGCCGCGGCCGACCCGAACGTGCTCGCCATCAAGCAGACGCTCTACCGCACCAGCGGCGACTCCCCGATCGTGGACGCGCTTGTCGACGCTGCCGCCGCCGGCAAGCAGGTGGTGGTGCTGGTCGAGTTGAAGGCGCGCTTCGACGAGGTGGCGAACATCGGCTGGGCGCGCACGCTGGAGCGGGCCGGCTGCCACGTGGTCTACGGCCTGGTGGGCCTCAAGACGCACTGCAAGACCGCGCTCGTCGTACGCCAGGAGGGCAACCAGATCCGGCGGTACTGCCACATCGGCACCGGCAACTACCACCCGAAGACCGCCCGGCTCTACGAGGACTTCGGCATGCTCACCGCCGACCCGGAGATCGGCGCCGACCTGACCGACCTGTTCAACGTGCTCACCGGCTACAGCCGGCAGACCGCGTACCGGCGGCTGCTGGTGGCGCCGCAGGGCATCCGCAGCGGCCTGATCGAACGCATCGACCGGGAGATCGAGCACGTCCGGCTGGGCATGCCGGGGCTCGTGCAGTTCAAGGTGAACTCCCTGGTGGACGAGGAGATCACCGACGCGCTCTACCGGGCTTCCCGGGCCGGCGTGCACGTGGACCTGCTGATCCGCGGCATGTGCACGCTGCGGCCGGGCGTGCCGGGCCTCTCGGAGAACATCCGGGTCCGCTCGATCCTCGGCCGGTTCCTGGAACACTCCCGGATCTTCCGGTTCGGCAACAACGGCGACGCCGAGTTCTGGATGGGCTCGGCCGACCTGATGCACCGCAACCTGGACCGCCGGGTGGAGGCGCTGGTGCAGGTGAGCGACCCGGTGGCCCGGGCCGAACTGGACCACGTCCTCACCGCCGCGTTCGATCCCGACGTGGACGCGTTCGAGCTGGCCGCGGACGGCACCTGGCACCGGCGTACCGGCGACGGCGACGTGCCGCTCACCCACCTCCAGGATCTGTTGCTGCGCCGGGTCGGCGGCCGGGCGGACTGACCGGGCCGTGGCGCGTGCCGGGCGGGCATACGGTGAGCGGGTGAGCGACGACGAACCGGTGCGGATCCGGGCCGCGGGCGGCGTGGTGTGGCGCCCGGGTCCGGCCGGCGTCGAGGTCTGCCTCGTGCACCGTCCCCGGTACGGCGACTGGTCGCTGCCGAAGGGCAAGCTGGACCGCGGCGAGCATCCGCTCGTGGCCGCCGTCCGGGAGGTGGCCGAGGAGACCGACGTACGGGCGGTGCCGCAGGTACGCCTGCCCACGGTCCGCTACCGCAGCGAGGGCCTCGCCAAGGCGGTCGACTACTGGTCCATGCGGGCGGCCGGCACCGGCGGGTTCCAGCCCGGCACCGAGGTCGACGACGTGGCCTGGTTCCCGGTCGACGACGCGGTACGCCGGGTCAGCTACCCGCACGACGCCGAGGTGATCGCCGCGTTCGCGGCGCTGCCGCCGGTCACCGCGACGGTGCTGCTGGTCCGCCATGCGCACGCCGGCAAGCGCGGCACCTGGACCGGCCCGGACCACGGCCGGCCGCTGGACGAGCAGGGGTGGGCGCAGGCACGTCTGCTGGTCCCGCTGGTGGCGCTGGTCCGCCCGGCCCGCCTGTTCTCCGCCTCGGCCCGGCGCTGCGTGCAGACGCTGGATCCGGCGGCCGCCCGGCTGGACCTGCCGATCGAGGTCTGCGGCGACTTCGACGAGCCGGAGCCGGGCCAGCAGGTCGAGGAGTGCGCACTCGCCGCCGCGGCGCGGCTGACCGCGCTGGCGCTGGCCGTCGGGACGGTCGCGGTGTGCAGCCAGGGCAAGGTGATCCCGGGCGCGCTGGAACGGCTCACCGGCCGCGTGGACGAGGACTTCACCACCGCCAAGGGCGGCGGCTGGCTGCTGCCGTTCGCCGGTGACCGGCTGGTCGTCGCCGACCGCCTGTAGTCGCGGCTCTCCCGCTGTCGGTGGTGCCCTCGCCCGACGCGCCTTCAGGGCAGCGTGACGGTGAGCGTCACCGGGAGGTGGTCGCTGGCCTCGGTGCGCGGCGCGCGTACCTCGTTCGCAGTCAGTCCCGGCGACACGAAGACGTGGTCGATCTGGGTGCGCGGATCGTCGGCCGGGCTGGTCCGCAGCGGCCGGGCCGGTGCCAGCGCGTCCACCAGCCCGGCGCGGGTGAACTCGGCGAACGCAGGGTCGTCCGGCTCGGTGTTCAGGTCGCCGCCGAGCACCAGTGGACGGCCGTTCGCGTAGCGGCCGGCGAACGCGGCCACCTCGCCCGCCTGCTCGACCGGATCCCGGCCGGGCGGCGGTTGCAGGTGCGTGGCCACCACCGCCAGTTCCCGGCCGCCGAGGTCGAGCGTGACGCCGAGGGCCTGCGCCCCGGTCGGCGCGCCGTGCGCGGTCAGCCGCCTGGTCTGCCCGGAGCGCATCGGGAAGCGGCTGAGCACCGCGTCGCCCCAGACCGGGTCGGCGGCGGGCGCGAAGACGTACGGCATCCCCAGCCGCCCGGCCAGCAACGCCAGCGTGTCGTGGCCGCCGTTGAGCCACCAGCCCCGGTCCACCTCGCTGAGCAGCACCACGTCCGCGCCGCGCAACACCCGGGCCACCGCGTCCAGGTCCAGCCGGCCGTCCAGGCCGAACCCCATCCGGATGTTGTACGCGGCCACCCGTACCGCCGCCGGGGGGGTAGTGGCCCGGGCCTGTGCCGGCGGCACGTGCAGCGCGGCGGCGAGCCCGGCCAGCGCGGTGAGCCCCGCCAGGGCCGCGACCCGGACCGTGGCGGGCAGCACCGGACCGGGTGACGCCGCGCCGGGCGACGTCGGGGCGGCGTCACCC
>NZ_WBKS01000091.1:0-24353 GCF_008868145.1 Micromonospora sp. AMSO1212t | reverse complement strand
GGGGGGTCAGGCGCGTTCGAGGGCCGGCGCGGAGGACTCCGGAGGGCAGCTTCTTGCCCACCAGGGATTCGGCCAGTTCGGCGGCCTCGATCAGGGCGTCCAGGTCGATGCCGGTGTTGACGCCCATGTCGTGCAGCATGTGCACCGCCTCCTCGGTGGCCAGGTTGCCGCTGGCACCCGGGGCGTACGGGCAGCCGCCGAGACCGCCGACGCTGGCGTCGAACTCGGTGACGCCCAGTTCCATCGCGGTGAGCATGTTCGCCAGGGCGGTCCCCCGGGTGTTGTGGAAGTGCAGCAGCACCGGCAGATGGGCGTTGCGGTCCCGTACCGCCGTGACCAGTTCGCGGACGCGCCGGGGCGTACCCATGCCCGTGGTGTCGCCGAAGGCGACGCGGTCCGCGCCGTCGCGGGCGACGCGGTCGACGATCGCGGCGACCCGTCGGGGGTCCACGTCGCCCTCGTAGGGGCAGCCGAAACTGGTCGCCACGATCACCTCGGCGGTGGCGCCCGCGCCGTGCAGCAGGTCGATCAGCTCGGCGATGTCGTCGAGCGACTCGTCGGTGGAGCGGTTGACGTTGCGGCGGTTGTGCGTGTCGCTGGCCGAGACCACCACCTCGATCTCGGTGAAGCCGGCCGCGAGCGCCCGCTGGGCGCCACGGGTGTTCGGCACCAGGGCCGAGTAGCGCACCCCGTCGACCTTCTCCGCCCGCTGCCACACCTCGTCGGCGTCGGCCATCTGCGGGATCGCCTTCGGGTGGACGAAGGAGACGGCCTCGACGCGGCGTACCCCGGTGCGGGACAGCGCGTCGAGCAGCCGCACCTTGGCGTCGGTGGGGATGGGCTCCTCGTTCTGGAGGCCGTCGCGGGGACCGACCTCACGGATGCTCACGGATTCCGGAAGTTGCGCCATCAGGTTCACCTCACTTGAGTCGAGCATGACACCGGGTGGCGTCAGCGCATCCGGGAGACGATGCCGGTGTCGTAGTCGCCGGAGAGGAACTCCTCGTTCTCCAGCAGCTCGGCGAAGAACGGCAGGTTGCACTTCGGGCCGACGATCTCGAACTGGGCGACCGCCGCCCGCGCCCGCTGGACCGCCTCCTCGCGGGTGTCCCCGGTGAGGATCAGCTTGGCCATCAGGCTGTCGTAGAACGGCGTGACGGTGTTGCCGGCGACGTAGCCGGAGTCGACGCGTACGCCCGTGCCGGACGGCTCGTTCCAGGTGGAGATCGCGCCCGGACCGGGAAGGAAGCGCTTCGGGTCCTCGGCGTTGATCCGCAGCTCGATGGCGTGACCGTGCGGCGTCAGCGCGTCCGGGTCGAACGTCGGCGCCAGGCCGGCCGCCACCCGCAACTGCTCCTCGACCAGGTCGACGCCGTAGACGTACTCGGTGACCGGGTGCTCGACCTGCAGCCGCGTGTTCATCTCCAGGAAGAAGAACTCCTGCGTGGAGGGGTCGAGCAAACATTCCACGGTGCCGGCGTTGCGGTAGCCCACCGCCTCGCCCGCGCGTACCGCCGCGGCCAGGAACCGCTCGCGCAGCTCGGGCGAGACCGCCGGGGACGGGGACTCCTCGACCAGCTTCTGGTTGCGCCGCTGCACCGAGCACTCCCGCTCGCCGAGCGCGACCACCCGGCCGTCGGCCAGGCCGAGGATCTGCACCTCGACGTGGCGCACCCGGGGGAAGTACCGCTCGATCAGCACCGAACCGTCGCCGAACATCCGCTCGGCGAACGCGCGGACCTTGTCGTACTCGGTGCGCAGCGCCGCCTCGTCCGCTGCCACGCCCATGCCCATGCCGCCGCCGCCCGCGGCGGCCTTGACCATCACCGGGTAGCCGATCTCCGCGGCGGCCGCGACCGCCGCGTCCAGGTCGGTCGCCGGCTCGGTCGTGCCGGGGGCGACCGGCACGCCGGCCGCCGCCATCAGGTTCCGGGCATTGATCTTGTCGCCCATCGCGGTGATCGCGTCGGCGCCGGGCCCGACCCAGATCAGGCCGGCCCCTTCGACGGTACGGGCGAAGTCCGCGTTCTCGGACAGGAAGCCGTAGCCGGGGTGGATCGCCTGCGCGCCGGTGCTACGGGCGGCGTCGAGGATCGCCTCCACGTTCCGGTAGCTCTGCGCCGGGTTCGCCGGGCCGACGCAGACCGCCTCGTCGGCCTCGGTCACGAACGGCAGCGCGCCGTCGGCCTCCGAGTGCACCGCGATCGTCCGGATCCCGAGCCGCTTGCCGGTACGGATGATCCGCCGCGCGATCTCCCCCCGATTCGCGACCAACAACGATTCGATCATCTTCTGCACGGACGTGACCCCTTCTCGACGCAAAGCCGGGGTCTCTTCTTAACACGCGTTAAGGTACGCGCGGCGTGTCAGGTCGGGTCGGTGGGCGCGAGCAGGGCCGCCAGGGTGGCGGCGCGCAGAAGTTCGGCCCGGCGCCGGCGATCCACCTCGCCGCCAAGGAACGGGGTCGAGTTCATCAGGCCGAACGCCGCGTGGGCGAGCACCCGGGCCTCGCCGTCGGGCAGGCCGGGATGCAGCGCGGTCAGCACCGTCACCCACTCCTCGACGTACATCCGCTGGAGCCGGCGGATCCGGCGGCGCGGCTCGTCCGGGAGGCGGTCCAGCTCGTGCAGGTGCAACGCGATCACCGCCGGGTTGGCCAGCGCGAAGTCGACGTGGAAGTCGATCAGCGACTCCAGCGCCGCACGCGGGTCGCCCGGGTGACCGGCGGCGCGTTCCCGCCCGCCCGCGAGCAACCCCTCACTCACCGGGATCAGCGCGGCGACGAGCATCGCCTCCTTGCCGGCGAAGTGGTGGTAGAGCGCCGGACCGGTGACCCCGGCCGCCGCGCCGATGTCGTCCATCGACACACCGTGGTAGCCGCGCGCCGCGAAGAGGCCGACCGCGATCTCCAGGATCTCGTCCCGCCGGGACCTGCGCCGGGCCGTACCCGCCGCCCCCCGTGCCTGCTGTTCCACCGCCACCGGACCAGCCTAGACCTCGCGTTCGAGCTGGGGCAGCCCGCGGTTACCCAACAGTTGCCCCAGCCCGTCGCGTCAGTCCTCCTCGATGCCGTGCTCGGCGCGGACCTTCGCCGCATCGGCCTCCCGGCCCTGCTCGTCGAGCGCGCGGGCCAGCAGCCAGGCGGCCTGCGTGGCCGGGCGGGAACCGGTGGGCAGCCCGCCGAGGACCGGGCGCAGCAACCCCTCGGCCTGCTCCGGCCGCCCGTCGCGCAGCAGCAGCTCGCCGGTCAGCACCTCGACCTGCGCCGCCTCGCCGAACGCCTCGATCGACCGCAGGCGCTCCGGCACGCCGTCCACCCGGTCCAGCGCGGCGGTGAGCCGGTCCTCGCCGATCAGCACCCGGGCCACCGCGTCGGCGGCCATCGCCTGCTCGTACGTGACCACCGGCGGCTCGTCGGGCCCGACCGGGAGCGCGGCCGCCGCCTCGTCCACCCGCTCGATCGCGGCCACCGCGGCCGGCAGGTCACCGGACCAGTGCAGGGCGAGCAGTTCCCGCCGCCGGGCCCGCAGCTCGTCCACCTGGTAGCCGGCGAGCCGCCAGGCGGTCGCCGCCGCCGCGAACCGCTGCGCGGCCAGGGCGTCCCGGTCGGCGTCGTAGAGCAGGCCACCGGACTCCTCCAGCACCTGCGCCCGGTGGGGAAGATTGTCGGGCCCGTCCAGGTTCTCGGCCAGCGTGTCGAGCACCGTGAGCGCCAGATCCGTCTCGCCGAGACCCGCGTAGATGCCCGACAGCATGTGCCGGCACCGGTCGGCCTCGGCCTGCGCGCCGGCCCGGTCGAGCCCGAGCACCGCCTCCTCGGCCACCTCGGCGGCCTCGGCCAGCCGCCCGGCCACCCGGTACGCCTCGGCCAGCTCCCAGCGCAGCAGCGCGTCGCCCTCCAGCCCCTGCTCGACGCAGAGGGTGACCGCCTCGGCGAGATCCTCCACCGCCTCGCCGGCCCGGTCGGCGGCCATCAGCGCCCGGCCCCGGGTCACCCGCAGCGGCAGGTGGGCGCCGGCCGGTGCGACGGACAGCGCCTCCTCACAGGCGGCCACCGCATCGGCCGGGTCGTCGGTGGCGCGGGCGTACGCCATGCAGGCGCCGGTGAGCATCTCGGCGTCGCCCAGCTCGCCCGCCAGCCAGCGGGACCGGACCGCCGCGTCCCGGAACTCCTCGGCCCGTTCCAGTTGCTCCAGCACGTGCGTACGGTGCAGCGCGACCCGCCCGGCGAGCCACGGATCCGCGTCCGCCTCCGCGGCGGCCCGGTCGAGCGCGTCGAGCGCCTCCGCCCACTGCTCGCGGTGCACGTGGGCCAGGGCGAGGCGGTCCCAGCCGGCGGCCCGGTCACGCGGCCCGCCGTGCTCGGTCAGGTAGTCGGCCGACTCCCGGGCCAGGGCCAGCCCTTCGTCCGCGCTCTCCTCGACCATGCTGAGCAGCACACCGAGCCGCCCGGCCACCACCTGGGCGCGCAGCGGGTCCGGCACCTCCCGCCACGCGGCCAGCGCCTCCCGGTTGACGTCGATCGCCATCGGCACGCTGTCGTCGTCCTGGGACAGCTCACCGGCCCGCAGCTCCAGCCGCCACGCCCGGGTGGTCGCGGGCACGTCGGCGTCGCCGAACCGCTCGTCGTACGCGCGCAACGCGGCGACCAGGCCGTCCCGGCGGTTGGTGCGCCAGAACTCCTCGGCCAGCGCGAGCAACTCGTCGGCACCGGCGTCGGCCGGCACGGTGACCGGCGGCGCGGAGGCCACCGGAGTGTTCGAGCCGGTACGCGACGCGGGCACCGCCGGGCGGCGCAGGCTCGCGGAGAGCGGCAGGTGCTCGCCGACCGGTCCGGCCGCCAGCTTGCGGGCGATCAAGCCGGACTGGTGCGTGGTGCCGTTGCGGGCGTCGAAGCGCTCGGCCAGCGCGGTCGCCGTACCGGCCAGCTCGTCGGCGAGCGCCACCGCCGGCACGTCCGCGGCCGGCCGCTCGCCGGAGGCGCGGCGGTGCACCGTCAGCTCCGCCGGCACGTGACGCAACGCCGCCGAGGCGGCAGCCGCGAAGTGCATCGCGGCAGCCGGGGTGGGTGCCCGGTCCAGCCAGTCCAGGTGCCGCTCGACCAGCTCCAGCGCGCGAGCCTCGTTGCCGGTCGCGGTGCAGAACTCGACGTGGTCGGCGATGTCCCACAGGTCGGCCAGGTTGCCACGCACCCGCCGGTACGCCTCCCGGTGCGCGTCCCGCGCGGCGTCGCCCCGGCCGGTCTCCCGGTAGGGGGTGAGCAGCGCGGTGAGGATCCCCTGCGGCTGCTCGCTACAGGTCAGCCGCCCGGCGAGCACCGGCTCGGCCAGCGCCACCGCCTCCTCGTGCCGGCCGTGCCGCACCAGGTGCGCGACCTGCGTGGTCGGGTCGCAGCCGGCGCAGTCGGACAGCGCGTCGCGGGGCGTGGTCATCCACTTGCGGTACCACTGCTCCGCCGCCTCGTCGTCGCCCAGGTGCGCGGCCACCAGGTAGCGGTGCTTGTGGACCGCCTGGAGCGAGTGCCCCGAGTCGCGGTAGCGCCGTTCCATGTCGTCGAGCACCGCGTACGTCCGGTCCAGCGGAAGCTCCGGGAACTTCACCATGGCGTTGACCATGTACTTGAAGAACCAGAGCAGCTGGTGCGTGTAGCGCTGGTGGTAGGGCTGCGGGTCCTTGTCGTACTCGGCCAGGCACCAGGAGAACGTGACGAAGGACTTCGCCGGTTCGCCGCCGTAGACGTACGCGGTGGTGCCGGTGACCCGGGCGGCGAAGGCGAGGTGCCGGTCGTCGCCCGCGTCGGCGCGGCGCAGCAACTGTTCCAGCGCGGCGATCTGCCCCGGGCCGTACGGCATGGATTCGATCTCGTGGTGCATCCGCCAGAGGTCGTCGTCAGTCACGGATCTCTCCCGGTACGGCCCGGCCGAGCAGGCCGAGGAAGGAACTGTTCAGCAGTGCGGCGTCGGCCGCCCGGATCGGGTGGTGCCCGAGCAGCAGGGCCTGCCCGTAGAGCGCCTCGACGGCCAGCCCGACCAGCTCCGGGTCGGCGAGCGTGGTGACCCGTCGGACCAGCGGGTTGCGGTGGTTGAGCACCAGTTGCGGGCGGTCCGGCGGGGCGGAGGCGGCGAGCGCGTCGAGCACGCCGCCCCACAGCTCGTCGGCCTTGTCCCGGCTGGCGGCGAGCTGGTCGTGGAACGCGGCCGACCGGGACACCAGGTAGAGCGCCGGCAGCGAGACCGGGTCGTACGCCCGGATCACGACCTCGCAGCCGAGCCGTTCCAGGGCCCGCTGCGCGGCGGTGAGGAACGGCCGCAGGGCCAGCTCGGTCGCCGGGTCGAGGATCTCGAACCGGGTGGTGAGGTCGCTCGGCTCCAGCCGCTCGATCAGCACCGAGCGGTCCACCGTGGGCAGCCGCTCGATCAGCTCGGTGTCGTACGTGTAGCCGCCGTTGACCACTGCCAGGTCCTGCGCGGCGGCCACGGCGGCGAGCTGGCGGAACTCGTCCAGGCTGGCGGCGTACCGGAGCACGCCGTGCCGCTGCCGGAACTCGGCGAGCGTGAGCGTGCCGACGTTGGTGTCCATCGGCCACCACTGGTCGACCAGCCGCAGCATCTCGTCGTCGTGCATCGCGAGCGCCTTGACCCCGAGGTGGTGCACCTGGAGGAACTCCCCGAGCCGGCGCGGGTCGTGCTTGGCGAGCCGCACCAGCCAGCCACGGATCTGGTCGCCGAGCGACTCCCGGACGGAGGTGAGCAGCACGTCCTCGTAGAGCGCCTCGCGGCTGGCGGTGGGGCGCAGCTCGCTGGCGTCGACCACGCAGTGGGCGAAGAAGGCCCATTCGGGCAGCAGCCCGTCGGCGTGCTCGCTGAGCAGCATCCGCTTGAGGTAGACGCGGTGCCCGGCCCGGGCGGCCGGGTTCACCGCGGCGGGCAGGATGAACGCCACGCCGGTCAGGCCGGCCTCGGGCACCGACAGCGGCACCACGTCGAACGGGACGAACCCGAGCAGCTCCTGCGCGTACCGCTGAAGCGCGGCCCGGTCCACGGGCGCACCGGGCGTGGTCGGCCACGGCGGCGGGCCGGAGGTGGTCGGCGTGTCACCGACCCGGACGTCGACCGGCAGCAGGCCGCCGTAGAGGCGGGCCAGCTCGGTGACCGTGGGTACGCCGAGCCACTGGTCGGCGTCGCGCCGGGGCACCAGCGTGACTGTGGTGCCGGGCTCGTCCCGGGCCTGCTCCGGCTCGGCGAGCCGCACCGCGTACCGCCCGTCGGACCAGCCCGTCCAGAGCACTGTGGGCTCGTCGGCGTGCCGGGTGACCACCCGGATCTCGTCCGCCACCAGGAAACAGGAGAGCAGGCCGATGCCGAACTGGCCGAGGAACTCGTGCCGGGAGAAGCCCAGCTCGTCGCGCTTGGAGCTGCGGCCGATGGTGGCGAGCAGCTCGTGCACCTGTGCCTCGGTCAGGCCGATGCCGGTGTCGTGTACGCGCAGCGTTCCGTCGCCGGTCAGCTCCGGCGGCTCGATGCGGACCCGCGCCGGGGCCTTCGGCTCGGCGGACCGCCGTGCGGTGATCGCGTCGACGGCGTTCTGGAGCAGCTCGCGCACGTACACCCGCGGGCTGCCGTAGAGGTGATGACTGAGCAGGTCGACCACGCCACGGAGGTCCACCTGGAAGGTGCGGTCCAATCGCGCTCCCGGTTCGGATTTTCGGCGCTCACCGTACCGGTCAGCGCCGACAGTGTCCGTCCCGTTTCACCCTCGCCCCCACTCCCCGCGATCTTGCACTCTCCGCCCGGGCAAGACCGTACACAAGGGACGGCGAAGGGGCCACCACTGCAAGATCAGCGAGGTCGAGGACGAGGGCGGGAGCTCGCGGGTTCGAAGCCCGCTAGGCGAGTGGCGATGCGCCGGCGGGCCGGCGGCAGCGCGGAGACCGCTCGGAGCAGCAGGTTGCGTAGCGGGCGGAGGGGCGGTGGTGCGGCGGCCAGGCGGGTCAGGCCGGCGGCGAAACCGAGCACCTCCTCGGCGAGGGGGCGGCGGTCGGCGGCGTACCCGTCGAGGGCCTGCGGGCCGGCGGCGAGCGCGTCGCCGAGGGCGACCGCGTCCCGCAGGCCGAGGTTCATCCCCTGCCCGCCGGCCGGGCTGTGCACGTGCGCCGCGTCCCCGGCGAGCAGCACCGGGCCGGAGCGGTACGTGCTCGCGATCCGGTGGTGGATCCGGAACCGGGACGACCACGCCATGCCGGTGATCCGGTCCGGCCGGCGCGCCGGACCGCGCTCGTCGAGCAGCGCCTGGAAGTGGTGCGCCTGCGGGTCGCGCGGCGCGTCGCCCACCGTGGCGACCAGCCGGACCGTGCCGTCGGGCAGCGGCGCCCAGACCAGCGGGCCCTGCCGGGACAGGAAGAGGCTCACCTGGTCGCGCGGGAGCGCGCTGTCCACGTGTACGTCGGCGAGCAGGAACGACTCCCCGGGGTCGGCCGGGCCACCGAAGCCGATGCCGGCGAGTTCGCGGACCCGGCTGCGCATCCCGTCCGCGCCGACGATCCAGCGTGCCCGGACCGCGCGGCCGCCGTCGAAGCACGCGACGGCGCCGTCGCCGTCGAGGTCCAGCCCGGTCATCTCGTACGGCCGCAGCACGCGCCCGCCGAGCGCGGTGAGCCGGTCGGTGAGCACCGCCTCGGTCTCGGCCTGCGAGATCAGCAGCGCGTACGGGTAGCGCGACGGCAACCGGTCGAAGGGGACGGTGAGCAGTACCCGGTCCCGGTCGCGGACGCTGAACCGGGCCGAGCGCAGCCCTCGGGCGGCGAGCGGCGCGGCGATCCCGATCCGGTCCAGCACTTCGAGGGTGCCGGCGTGCACGACTGCGGCGCGCGACGTGACCGGCGGCTCGGCGAGCCGGTCGACGACCGTCGCGGTCACGCCGTGCCCGGCCAGCGTCAGCGCCACGGCCAGGCCGGTCGGCCCGGCTCCCACCACGAGGACGTCAGTGCGTTCGGGCAGCATCGCTCCACCTCCGGGCTCGGGTCAACAACCGTTTGCCAACACTTGTTGACTCCACTGTAGAGGCGATGTCAACACGTGTTGGCCTACAGTCGTGGACGTGACCGAACCCGCCACCCGCGCCCGCCGCTCGGACGCCACCCGGGCGGCCATCCTGCGCGCCGCCCGGGAACGCTTCGCCACCGACGGCTACGACCGGGCCACCATCCGGGCCATCGCCGCCGACGCCCGCATCGACCCCTCGATGGTGATGCGCTACTACGGCAGCAAGGAGGGACTCTTCGCCGCGGCGGCCGAGTTCGACCTGCGCCTGCCCGACCTGGCCGAGGTGCCGCCGGACCGGCTCGGCGAGACACTGACCCGGCACTTCGTGCGCCGCTGGGAGGCGGACGGGACACTCGTCGCCCTGCTCCGGGCCGCCGCCACCAACCCCGGCGCGGCCGAACGGATGCGCGGCGTCTTCGCCGACCAGCTCGCCGCCGCGGTGGCCCGTTCCGTCGCCGAGCCGGCGACCGCCGCCCGGCGGGCCGGCCTGGTGGCCAGCCAGATCCTCGGTCTCGCACTCACCCGCTACGTCGTCCGGTTGCCGCCGGTGGTGGACCTCGACCCCGAGGAACTGACCGCCTGGGTCGGCCCGACGATTCAGCGCTACCTGACCCAACCTTTGCCCCCGTCCCACGCGTCTGGCGGGTGACGGAGGGAGCAGCCGGATGGGGCGGAACGCGGACGACGGGCGGGCGGACTACCTCGCCTTCGTCGAGGCGCACCAGCACCGGCTGCTGCGCGCCGCGTACCTGATCTGCGGGAACCGCCACCAGGCCGAGGACCTGCTCCAGGACGCGCTGCTCAAGCTGGCGCTGCGCTGGTCGTCGGTGCGCGACGGCGACCCGGCCGCGTACGTGCGCGCCATCCTCTATCGCGACGCCGTCTCCTGGTGGCGGCGCCGGCGACGGGAGTGGCTCAGCGCGTACCCGCCGGACCGGCCGGGCGCTGACGCCGACGCCGCGCTGCGGCTCACCGTGCGCGCCGCGCTGGACCGGCTGCCACCGCGCCAGCGGGCCGTCGTGGTGCTGCGCTACTTCGAGGACCTGACCGAGGTCGCCACCGCCGAGGCGCTCGGCGTCACCGTCGGCACCGTCAAGAGCCAGTGCCACGACGCGCTGCGCCGGCTGCGCCACGTCGTACCCGCCCCCGGCACGTCCGGGGACGACCTGGTGACCGGGATGGAGGCGAACCCGTGAACGAACCCGAGCTGACCCGGCTGCTGACCCGGGCCGCCGAGGAGATCCGGCCGACCCGGCCGGCCGAGACGGGATGGGTGCGGGCCGGGCGGGTCCGCCGCGCCCGCCGGGCCGCCGGTGCCGCGGCCGTCGCCGTGGTCCTGCTCGGCGGCGGTACGACGGCGCTGCTGCACCGCTCCGGCCCGCCCCCCGCCACACCGGCCCGCCCGACCGTGACCTCGGCGCCGAGCGCACCAGTGGTGCAGCGGCCCCCGGACCGGCTCGGACAGGCGGGCGACCCGCTGGGCCGGCTCGGCGACCCGGTCGCCGACAGCCTCTCCGGCCGCCCGGTGCGCCGGGCGCTGGCGCTCTATCAGCCGATCGACCCGGAGACCGGCGAGGCCGGCCCGGTCCGGGTGCTGGGTGACGACGGCACGGTCCGGGAACTCGACGTGGTGACGCTCGCGCCCACCCGCGACGCCGGGGGCAACGAGGCCGCTCCGCTCAAGCCGGGCAGCCTGTCGCCGGACGGCCGTACCGCCGCGTTCGCCCAGACCGGAGAGGTCGTCGTGGTCGGCCTGACCGACGGCGCGGTCCGCCGCTACCCGCTCACCGGCTACCTGGAGCACGTGGTCTGGGCCGGGGACCGGCTGGTGGTCGGAGACAACGACACCGCGTACGAACTGGACCGGCGCACCGGGTCGGCACGGAAACTCCCGGTCGACCCCTGGACGCTCGTCGTGCCCGAGCCGGGCCGGCCCGGCGACCTGTTCACTGTCGGCGGCTGGTCCGGGGACGGCGGCCTGGCCGTACGCCGGTTCCCCGCCTCCGGTGGCGCGCCGGAGCGGCGGCCGGTGACCACCGATGAGCTTCCCCCCGGTTATCAGGTGAACGAGGTGTACGGGCGAGGCTGGCAGCGCGGCGACCGGATCGGCCAGGCCGGGTGGACCACCACCGCGGGCGCCCCCGGCATGATGATCGGCGCCGAGGGCGTGGCGGTGCTCGACGCCCGGACCGGGGCGGTGACCCGCCTGCTCGACCTGGGCCGCGAGGACCGGGCGAAGGGGTGCTGCGAGGTGTACGGCTGGACCGCCGACGGCGCATTGCTGCTCCGCTACGACGCCGGGCTGGCACGGTGGCGGCCGGAGACCGGCGCTGTCGACTGGGTGGCGAGCAACGTCCCCGGCCGGCTGTCGATCGCCGCCCGCTGACCGACTCGGAACGCGGCCGGAACGAGCCGGAACCGGCCGGTGCCACCGCGCGGCGACGGCGGGACCGGCCGGGACGCTCAGCGGGTCAGGCCGCCGGGCTGGTCGCCCTTCACGACGGGGGCCCGGACCAGGTTGCCCCACTCGGTCCACGAGCCGTCGTAGTTGCGCACCTGCGGGAACCCGAGCAGGTGGTGCAGCACGAACCAGGTGTGGCTGGACCGCTCGCCGATCCGGCAGTACGCCACCACGTCGTCGGACGGGCTCAGCCCGAGCTGGTCGGCGTAGATGGCGCGCAGCTCGTCGGCGGACTTGAACGTGCCGTCGTCGTTCGCGGCGGACTTCCACGGCTTGCTCACCGCGCCCGGGATGTGCCCGCCGCGCAGCGCGCCCTCCTGCGGGTAGTCCGGCATGTGCAGCATCTCGCCGGTGTACTCGCCGGGCGACCGCACGTCCACGAGCGGCCGGCCGGCCGCCACGTGCGCCATGACCTGTTCCCGGTACGCGCGGATCGGCGCGTCGTTGCGCTCCGGCACCGGGTACGAGGCGCGGGGCCGGCTCACCTTGTCGCGGGTCAGCTCCCGGCCCTCGGCGATCCACTTCTGCCGGCCGCCGTCGAGCAGCCGCACGTCCGCGTGGCCGAAGAGGGTGAAGACCCAGAGGGCGTACGCGGCCCACCAGTTGAAGTTGTCGCCGTAGAAGACGACTGTGTCGTCCCGCCCGATGCCCTTGGCCGCGCACAGCTCGGCGAAGCTCGCGGCGTCCAGGTAGTCGCGGGTGACCTGGTCGTTGAGTTCGGTGTGCCAGTCGACCTTGACGGCGCCGGGGATGTGGCCGGTGTCGTAGAGGAGCACGTCCTCGTCGGACTCGACCACCACGAGCCCTTCGTCGCCCAGGTGCTCGGCCAGCCACTCGGTGGTGACCAGGCGCTGCGGGTCGGCGTACGACTGGAGGTGGGGATGCGGATCGCTCGGCACAGGCATGATCCCCAAGGTACGCCGGATCAGCGGAGTACGGTGCCGGTCAGGCGCGGCGGTGCACCAGCCGGCCGGCGACCACGGTGGCCAGGCAGGAGCCGTCCGGGCCGAACACGGCGAGGTCGGCCCGCCCGCCGGTCACCAGCGCGGGCGGCCGGGCCACGGGCAGCACCGACACGTCGTTGCGCGCCGCGGCGGATCGCAACGCCGGATCGGTGACGTGCCGGTCGACCACCGCGGCGACGCCGAGCCGGAACAGCGCGTGCACCCGCTCGCGGGGCGTGGGCGCCGGGGGCAGCGGACCGTCGTGCACGAGTGCCGGCCCGAGCGTGCCGGCCCACCGCCGCACCCGCACCCCGGGGTACGCGCCGGACAGCTCGGCCGCCGGCACGATCGCCTCGACCCGGTCACCGGCGACCACCACGGCCAGCCCGGCGCGGGGCGGGTCGTCAGGTGTCAGCCGCAGCAGGTCGGCGGCGTGGACCGTACGCACGCTCAGTCGGCTTCGACCGGCCCGAGCACCGGCCGCTTCGCGGTGACGAAGTCGCCGGAGGACCGCCCGGTCAGCCGGCGCTTGATCCACGGCGCCAGGTGCTTGCCGGCCCAGCGCAGGTCGGCGGCGCGCGCGGCGAGCCACGGGCTGGGCGCCGGGTGCGGCGGCACCAGCAGCCACTCCTCGTCGCAGCCGACGCCGAGCGCGGTGAGCACCTGCGCGGCTACCCGGCGGTGGCCCTCCGCGGAGAGGTGAATCCGGTCGGTGCTCCAGAGCAGCGGGTTGAGGTAGGTGTCGTCGGAGTACAGGTCGACCAGGATCGCGCCGTGCCGCTCGGCCACCTCGCCGACCACCCGGTTGAGCAGCGCCACGCGCGGGGCCATCATCCGCTGGCCGGGCAGCCGGGACATCACGTCGGCGAACCGGAACAGCACCACGTCGCTGCCGCCGGACCGCAGCCGCTGCACCACCGAGTCGAAGCGGGGGACGAACGCGCCCGGATCGAAGCTGCGGCGCAGCACGTCGTTGCCGCCGGCCGCGAAGCTGATCAGGTCGGGCTTCATGGCCAGCGCGGACGGCACCTGCTCGGCCACCACGTTGGGGAACAGCCGGCCCCGGATGGCCAGGTTGGCGTACCCGAAGTCGGGACCGGCCTCGGCGGCGAGGCGGGTGGCGACCAGATCGGCCCAGCCCCGATAGCTGCCGTCCGGATATGCGTCGTCCATGCCCTCGGTGAAGCTGTCGCCCACCGCCACGTAGCTGCGCCAGCGCACGGCGCCTCCCTCAGACGTCCCGGCAGAAGTGCGTCGCACAGTCTGTCACCGCGCGGACCGGTCCCGCTGGCCCTGAGCCCCGGACGTGGCGGATGTCTCGACGTCCTGTTGACGGGAGGCACCCGACGGGACAAATCCGTCCGACACGTCCGGCGGGGCAGAATCCGCCGCCCGGACCGGGGATGATGTCTGCCGTCATCCGGCTGCGCGAAACCGTCCGGCCGGTCCCGCACCCGGCACGAGCGAGGAACCACATGACGCAGGGGCACCCACCGGCGGCGGGCTGGCCACCGCCCGGCAATGCCGACCCCCGGTACGGCGCGGCACCGCCGCCCGCGCAGCCGGCTCCGTGGGGGCCGCCGCCCCCGGCGCCGAAGTCCCGCCGTGGGCTCTGGATCGGGCTCGCGGCGGGCGCGCTCGCGCTGGCGGTCTGCGCCGGCACGGCGGTCGGCGTCGGGCTGAGCATGCGCGGCGACGACGAGGACGGCCCGGCGCCGAAGGCGGCAGCCGGCGCGAACGGCGTCACCGTCACCGACGCCGAGCTGACCGCCCTGCTCGACCGGCACAGCACGGCGCTGGCGGCGAAGGACCTGGACGGCTACCTGGCCGCGTTCGACCCGGCCCGCAAAGAGCTGGTCACCGGGCAGGCCCAGCTGTTCCGCAACCTGGCGAAGCTGCCGCTGTCGGTGGCCCGCTACGAGATGATCGAGAAGCAGGGCCGCGTGAGCGACGCCTTCGGGCAGGGCGTCACGTTCCAGCTCGACGTCTCCTTCGTGCACCAGCTGGACGGCTTCGACCCGGCACCGGTCGCCGAGTGGTACCGCTGGACGATCGTCCGCGCCGGCAAGGACGCGCCCATCCAGGTCACTGCGGTGACCGGCGCGCCGGCCGGCGGCAACGGCGACTCGAAGACCGTCTACTACCCCGGGCCGTGGGACAAGTGGCAGGAGATCCATGTCGAGCGGACCCCGTTCGCCCTGATCATCACCGACGCGGCCCGGGCCGGCGTGGCGAGGCGGTACGCCCCGGCCGTCGACAAGGCGGTGACGAACAACCTGGCCGTGTGGCGGGCCAACGCGCCGCCCGAGCCGGTGTCGGACAAGTTCGTCGTCACGCTCGCCGACGGCAAGGACGAGATGACCTCGCTCTACCGGATCGGCACCGAGAAGGCCACCGAGGCGGGCTACTCGGTGGGCATGGTCGCGGCCGAGCGCAAGGACGGCAAGGACACGATCGGCGGCACCCGAATCGTGGTGGACACCAGCGATCGTTACTTCACCCGCTCCGGCGGCGACAACGACGCCCACATGGTGTTGCGGCACGAGATCGCGCACTCCCTGATGACACTCCGCACCGACCTGGCCGCCGTGGACGAGTTCAGCAAGCTCGACGAGTGGGTGGTGGAGGGCTTCGCCGAGTACATCGCCTTCCACGGCCGCCCGCTGGCCGCCAGCGACCGCACCGCGCCGTCCCGGCAGTTGGTCCGCAACGGCTGGAACGGCGCGCTGCCCGGCAACAGCGACTGGGACAACCCCGGGATGCTGACCTTCCACTACTGGCTCGGGCACACCGCGATGAACCACCTCGCCGAGAAGCACGGCGAGCCGAAGCTGTTCCGCTTCGTCGAGGCGGTCTACGCCGGCACCCCGACCGACCGCGCCGCCCGGGACGTGCTCGGCGTGTCGCTCGACGAGTTCCGGGCCGGCTGGGCCGACTACGTCCGCGAACTGGACGGCTGACGGAAACGGGAGACGACCGATGACCTATCAGCACCAGCAGTACCCGCCGCCCGCGTACCCGCCGGTGGGCCGGCCGGGTCCGGCCGGTGCGCCGCCGGCGGCGCCGAAGCGGCGCGGGCGCGTGGCGCTGCTCGTCGCCGGCGGCCTGGTGGCGGTGCTCGCGGTCGCGGCCGGCACCGCCTACGGCGTGTCCCGGCTGGTCGGCGGCGGTGACGACGACGGGAAGAAGCTGCGCACCGCGTGGGTGCTGGACTTCCCGGAGCGGCAGCGCAACGGGCTGAAGACGTACGACGGGCAGGACATGTTCGGCGCCTGGCTGGTCGGTGACGCCGTGGTCCGGGCCCAGCCGGACGGGATCATCGCCTACCGGCTCGGCGACGGCGCACAGGCGTGGGGGGTGCCCGCGCCGCAGGCGTCCTCGCTGTGCGCGGCCGCGCAGACGCTCGCCGAGGGGCGGGGTGTGGTGGCGCTCGGTTCCGCCGACTCCTGCGACACGATCGTCGGTTTCGACGCGGCCGGCGGCACGCAGACGTGGCGGGCGACGTTCCCTGTCGAACGCCGGACGGGCCGGTCCGAGATGGTCGCCCCGGACCTGTCCGTGGCCGCCGGGCAGGTGGTCGTGCGCAGCGGCGAGAGCGTTCTCGGCTACTCCCTGGCCGACGGCAAGCGGCTGTGGCAGACCGACGCCGACCGGCTGCTGCCCGGTCGCGACTGCCGTCTGACCCAGGCGCAGGCCGCCGGGGACCAGGCGGTGGTCACCGCGCGCTGTGACGGCGACCAGGGCGCGCTGCTCGGCCTGGACCCGGCCACCGGCAAGCCGCGCTGGCAGCAGAAACTGCCCGCCGCGCAGCAGAGCGCCGGGGTGCTGAGCGTCGACCCGCTGGTCAGCCTGCCCGGCCTGGTCGGCGAGACGTTCGTCGCGCGCGACGCCGCCGGCAAGACGCGGGCCACGTTCGGCAACCCCGTCGACGGTACGCGGTTCAGCGACCTTCCGATCAACCGCTCCAACACGGTCAGCGGGCCGGAGATCCGGCCGTACCTGGCCGACGCGGACACGCTCTACCTGCCCACCGAGGCGACGAACGTCGGCGGCAAGATGCGCCAGGCCAACCAGGTGGTGGCGATCGACCTGGCCACCGGCAAGCGGCGCTGGGTGTCGGCCGGGCACACCGACGGCGAGGTGGAACTCATCCGCCTCGACGAGCAGGGCGTGCTGGCGTGGGAGGTGGGCGACCGGCGGGATCTCGCCCCGCGGCTGGTCCGCATCGACCCGGCCACCGGCACGGTGAGCGTGCTGGCCGAGGCGCCGCTGTCGGCCGGCACCGAGGGCAGCGACGCGAAGGTGCTGGAGCGCGACGGCACTGTGGTGCTGGTGCCGTGGAAGCACGTCACGGCGGACGCGGCGATCACCGTCCTGCGCTGAGAACGACGCGGGGCGGGCCACCCGTCGGTGACCCGCCCCGCGTCGCCTTTCGTCAGGCAGGCACGTAAGCCAGCAGCGGCGCCCCGCTCAGCCCCGCCGGCTCGGTCACGGTCCCGACCGGCTGGAAACGCTTGTCCAGAACGCTGATGCCGTTGTCGCGCCGGACCAGCACCGTGCCGTCGGTGCTGAACAGGATGCTCCGTACCTCGCCCGTGCCGGGCAGGTCGACCACCTTGCTGGTCCTGGTGTCGACCACCGCGAAGCTCCCGTCGTTGCGGGTCTCGTCCTTGTTGATCCAGCCGACGGCCACGTACCGGCCGTCCGCCGAGACGCTGCGCACCCGCCAGCCGTCGTAGCGGGCCGCCTGGGCCGCCGGCGGCGTGTAGCGGTAGAACGTCATCTTCGGGTCGGTCGTCGCGTACGGCCGGCCCTCGGAGACGGCGGCCCAGTTGCGGCCGTCCGGCGTCCACCACTTCAGAGTCTCGTTGCCGGCGTCGCCGTCGGCGGGCTTGCGGCTGCTCAGGTCGATGAGCGCCATGTGGCCGTCCTGCTGCACCAGCACCCGGTCGTTGGTGTTCCACACGAGCGGGTCGCCGCCGTCGCAGGGCGCCTTGCCGGAGAAGGGCGGCTCCGCCGCGATGGTGGCCCGGTCGCTGCCGTCGATCCGGGTGGTCACGAGCTTGCCGGCCTCCGCTCCGGCCGCTCCCTCCACCCAGGCCAGCCGCTCGCCGTACGGCGAGATCGTGATGGTGTTCCGGACGCAGTCGCCGCCGCCGTACGGGACGCTGGCGCTCACCCGGTCGGTACCGCCCTTGACGACGTGCACCTCCGCGGCCTGTTCGCCGAACGACAGGTAGTACCGGGTGCCGGGCAGTGCGGCGGAGGAGGCGTCCGACGGGCTCGGGGCGGCGGACGACGGTGCGGCGGCGGACGACTGCCCGGCTGCGGGGGCGGACGGCGTGGACCCGCCGTCGCCGCAGGCGCTCACGCCCACGGCGACGAACGCGGCGGCGGCGAGGGCGGCGACGGCACGTAGTCCGCGGGCGCTGGTGACGATGACGTTCACGATTCGATCCTCGGGGGTTGGTTGGTGCGCGTCTCTGATGCACTCCCAGACGTCGGTTTCGATCTGCATGGTTGCCGCCTGATCGAAAGAACTTCGGCCCGGGTCGGCGGACGCGGACAGGCCCCCGGCGCACGAAGCGCCAGGGGCCTGTAGGGGTTGTCTGAGGCGGCTCAGGGCACGTACGCCAGCAGTGCCCGGTTCCGGGTCGGTGCCGGCTCGGTCACCGTGCCGAGTGGCTTGAACTCACGGTCGAGGACCGTGATGCCGGTACCGCGCCGCAGCAGCACCGTGCCGTCGGCGCTGAACAGGATGCTGCGCACCTCGCCCGTGCCGGGCAGGTCGACCACCTTGCTGGTCTCGGTGTCGACCACCGCGAAGCTGCCGTCCCGGCGGGACGGGTCGGTGCCGATCCAGCCCACAGCCACGTAACGGCCGTCGGTGGACACGCTGCGGGCCTCCCAGCCGCCCCACTTCGTGGCCTCCTGCTCGGGTGGGGTGTAGGTGTACTGCCGCAGGTCGGTGGTGTCCGAGACGTAGGGCTTGCCGTCCGACTCGGCGGCCAGCCAGGCGCCGTCGGCGGACCAGCAGCGTTTGGTCTCCTGTCCCGGGTCGCCGACGACCTGCTTGTTGGCCGCCACGTCGTAGAGCACGGACTGGCGGTTCTTCCGCTGCACCATCAACAGGTCGTCGCCCTTCCACCGCAGCGGCCGGGCACCGAGGCAACTGATTCCCTCCGCGAGGGTCGTCGCCCCCTTCTCTCCGACGGTGGCGATCAGCAGCACCCCGTTCGCGTTGTCGGTGCTGTCCTGCACCCACACCACCCGCTTGCCGTCCGGCGAGATGCTGACGGTGTTGGCCTCGCAGCGAGAGGCGGCTTCGTGGACGACCTCGTGAACCACCCGGTCCTGCGTGCCGCGGACCTCGTGGATCCGCGACCGGGTGGACGTCTGCTGCAGGTAGTAGCGGGTACCGGCCAGCGACGACTGCGCCTGGCCCGTGGCGGTGCTCGCGTCGGCGGACGACGTGCGGGACGGTTCGGTGGAGGGCGTACGGGACGGCTCGACCGGCGGGGTGGTGACTGTGACCGACGGCCCGGCCGGCGCGGGCGCCTGGCTGTTCGGCCGGATCGCCAGTGCCGTTCCGGTCGCGGCGGCCAGCACCACGAGCGCGGCGGCGGAGGTGGCGACGGCCCGCTGGATGCCGAGCCGCCGCGAGGTACGCAGCGCCCGGTCCCGCAGGTCGACCGGGGTGACCTCCTCGGCCAGGTCGGACAGGTCGAAACGCAGGCTCCGGACCCTGCGCGAGGACCCGGCCGACGCGGAGGTGCCGAGCCACCGGCTGCTGCTGCGCGCCGGTTACGTCCGCCGGGCCGCGCCGGGCGGCTACACCTGGCTGCCGCTGGGCAAGCTCGTGCTGGACCGGATCACCGCGATCGTGCGGGACGAGATGACCGCGATCGGCGACCAGGAGGTGCACTTCCCGGCGCTGCTCCCGGCCGAGCCGTACCGGACCAGCGGGCGGTGGACCGAGTACGGGGACGACATCTTCACGCTCGCCGACCGGAAGGGCGCCGAGCACCTGCTCGCACCGACCCACGAGGAACTGGCCGCGCTCCTGGTGAAGGACCTGTTCACGTCGTACCGGGACTTCCCGGTGACGCTGTTCCAGATCCAGACCAAGTTCCGCGACGAGGCCCGGCCCCGGGCCGGTCTGCTGCGCGGGCGCGAGTTCCTGATGAAGGACGCCTACTCGTTCGACCTGGACGAGGCCGGGCTCCAGCAGGCGTACGACCGCCATCGGGCCGCCTACGAGCGCGTCTTCACCCGGCTCGGGCTGGACTTCACCACTGTCCACGCGATGTCCGGCGCGATGGGTGGGTCCGCGTCGGAGGAGTTCCTGGCCGCCGCGCCCGTCGGCGAGGACACGTTCGTCGGCTGCACCACCTGCGACTACGCGGCGAACACCGAGGCGGTGGTGACCCGCGCCCCGGCCGCCGGTGACCCCGACGCACACCCGTCCAGCGAGGTGCACGACACCCCGGAGACGCCGAGCATCGCGGCCCTGGTCGAGCTGGCCGAGGCCCGGAAGCTGGGCGGGCGCATCGGCTGGACCGCCGCCGACACCTTGAAGAACGTGGTCCTCACCGTCCGCCGGCCCGGCGTCGAGCGGGCCGAACCGCTGGTGATCGGCCTGCCCGGTGACCGCGAGGTGGACCTCAAGCGGGTCGAGGCGGTGCTCGCCCCGGCCACAGTGGCGGTCTTCGAGGACTGGGACGCCCACCCGGAGCTGGTCCGCGGCTACATCGGACCGCAGATCCTGGCCAAGCACGGCATCCGCTACCTGGTCGACCCCCGCGTGGTGCCCGGCACCGCGTGGCTGACCGGCGCGAACGAGCCGGGGCGGCACGCCACCGACGTGGTGTGCGGGCGCGACTTCGTACCGGACGGCACGATCGAGGCCGCCGAGGTACGGCCCGGCGACCCCTGCCCGGCCTGCGCCGACGGTGAGCTGACCATCCGGCGGGGCATCGAGATCGGGCACATCTTCCAGCTCGGACGCCGGTACACCGACGCGTTCGCGGTCGACGTGCTCGGCCCCCAGGGCAAGCCGGTCCGGCCCACGATGGGCTGCTACGGCATCGGCGTGTCCCGGGCGGTCGCCGCCGTGGCCGAACAGCACCACGACGACCGAGGGCTGATCTGGCCGGCCGCTGTCGCGCCGTGCGACGTACACCTGATCGCCGCCGGGAAAGGGCCGCAGCTCGACGCGGCGCTCGACCTCGGCGGGCGCCTCGCCGCGGCCGGCCTGCGGGTGCTGGTCGACGACCGCACGCACGTGTCAGCCGGGGTGAAGTTCACCGACGCCGAGCTGATCGGCATCCCGCGCGCCGTCGTGGTCGGCCGCCGCCTGGCCGAGGGGTACGTGGAGCTGCGCGACCGGGCCACCGGCGAGCGCACCGAGTTGCCGGTGGAGGCCATCGTGGAGCGCCTGCGCGACGAGGTGGGCGCGACGCGCCGCGACGGGGTGTAGCGAGCGCGCCACCGGGTACCGCAGACGGATCGACCAAAGCTTTCGGAGGCTCTCATGTTCCGCGTCAGTGACGTGATGACCAGGCAGGTGGTCTACCTCTCGGCGGAGACCCCGTTGGACGAGGCGGCCCGGGTGATGAAGGAGTCGGACATCGGCGACGTGGTGGTGACCGACGGCGCCACGCTCGCCGGCATGCTGACCGACCGCGACATCGTGGTCCGGGCGGTGGCCGAGCGCGCCGACCCCGGCACCACCACGATCGGCTCGATCATCACCCGCGAGGTGGTGATGATCGAGCAGCACTGCACGGCGAACGAGGCGGCGGCGCTGATGCGCGAGCGCAACATCCGCCGGGTGCTCGTGTGCGACAGCGATCGCAAGCTCGTCGGCATCGTCTCCCTCGGCGACCTCGCCATGCAGCTCGACCCCCAGTCGGCGCTCAGCGACATCAGCGAGGCCGCGCCGAACGTGTGAGCGCGGGCCCCGCACGTGCGGCGGGGCCCCCGCCCGGCACGTCGGGTGGCGACGCGCGGCGGCGGATAGCCTCGACCCATGCCCGAGATGCCGACCAAGCTGGCCGAGATCGTCGACGAGTTCGCCGCCGCACCCCGCGACGTCGTCCTGGAGATGCTGCTGGAGTTCGCCGACGTGATCCCGCCCCTCCCGGAGGGTGTGAACCGGGAGGAGCTGGAGCAGGTCCCCGAGTGCCAGACGGCGTTCTTCCTGCGCGCCGAGGTGAACGCGGACAAGACCGTGAGCACTGTCTTCGACTGCCCGCCGGAGGCTCCCACCACCCGGGCGTTCGCCGGCATCCTCGCCGAAGGGCTGGCCGGGGCGAGCGCCGAGGAGGTGCTGGCCGTACCGGACGACCTCTACCAGCGGATGGGCCTGGCCCAGGCGATCAGCCCGCTGCGGGTACGCGGCGGCACCGCCATCCTGGCCCGGCTCAAGCGCCAGGTCCGGGAACAGATCTCCTGACCCGCGGGTTGTCGCTGGTCATGGACATCGAGATCTACGCCGACGTGGTCTGCCCCTGGTGCTGGATCGGCAAGCGCCGACTGGAACAGGCCCTGGAGTCGTACGACGGCGAGGTGACGGTCCGGTTCCGGCCGTTCCAGCTGGACCCGACGCCGGTCACCGAGCCGAAGCCGCTGCTCGAGGCGCTCGGCGACAAGTTCGGCGGGCGGGACAAGGCCGAGGGCATGGCCGCGCACGTGACGGGCGTCGCCGCGGGCGCTGGCCTCGACCTGCGGTTCGACCGGGCGGTGGCCGCGAACACGTTCGACGCGCACCGGCTGGTGCGGTTCGCCACCGAGCACGGCCGCTCCGCCGAGATGGTCGAGCGGCTCTACCGGGCGCACTTCCACGACGGCGTCGACGTCGGCTCGATCGACGCGCTCGTCACGCTGGCAGGTGAGGCCGGCCTGGACGAGACCGAGGCGCGGCAGTACCTGGAGTCGAACCTGGGCCGCCGGGAGGTGGCCGCCGACCTGAGCACCGCCCACCAGCTCGGCGTCTCCAGCGTGCCCACGTTCGTGCTGGCCGGAAAGTACGCGGTCACCGGCGCCCAGGAGCCGGAGACGCTGCTCGCCGCGCTGCGCGAGGTGGCGCAGCGCGAAGCGGCGGCCTGATGTTTCACGTGGAACAAGATCGATGCGGATGAGGACCTAGGCCGGCTTGGCCAGGTCCTCCACCACCCTCGCCCCGGGCAGCGCGCCGAGCGCCGGCCCGGGCAGGGCGATCTTGCTGTGCCGTGCGCCCGACCCGATGATCACGTGCGGCGTGGCGATCACCCGGGAGTCGACGAGGATCGGCCAGTCCGCCGGCAGGCCGATCGGCGTGATCCCGCCGTACTCCATGCCGCTCAACTCGACCGCCTCGGCCATCGGCGCGAAGCTCGCCTTGCGCACGTCGAGCAGCTTGCGGACCACACCGTTCACGTCGGCACGGGTGGTGGCGAGCACGACACAGGCCGCGTAGCGGGTCTCGCCGCCGCGCTTGCCGGCGACCACGACGCAGTTGGCCGACTCCTCCAGCCCCACCTGGTACGCCTCGCAGAAGGCAGCGGTGTCGGCCAGCTCGGCGTCGATCGGGGCGACGAGCACGTCGTCCACGTCCACCGGGGCCTCGCCCGGCCACGCCTGCACCACTGCGGCGACCGGCGGGGCGAGCAGGTCGAGCCGCGCCCGGGCCGGCTCCGTCTTCAGCGTCCCCATCATGCCGCGATCCTCGCACCCGCCCGGCGGATCGAGCTGCTGGACCCCGCCCGCGCCCTTCAGTTGGGATTGGTGAGGAAGGCGTTCTCCTGGGCGAAGTCCCGGCTCTCGGTCGTGGTGAGCTGCCGACGACGCAGCACCTCGGGACGGTTCGCCTCGGCGTCCTCGATGCCGTGCCGGACACCGACCCGGATCACGCCGTAGAGGAAGACGAAACCGAAGACGTAGAGGACCACTGTGGTGACGAAGACCAGCATGCGGTCACCGTAGGACGGTGCGGACCCGACCGTTTCTCATCTTCCGCCGGTTCCCCCGTACGTGTCCGCGAGGTAGTCGGCCCAGGTCCGGGTACCGGCCGGCGTGGCGGTCGTGGTGAGGCCACCCGCGCGCAGCTCCCGCCCGAGCCGGCCGGGAATCCGGACCGGCAGCAGCGGACGGCGTACCCGCCGGGCCGCGAGCCAGGCCCGGGCCGCCTCGTCGAAGCGCAGCACCTCCGGTCCGCCGAAGTCCTCGACCCGGTTCGACGGCCCGGCCAGCAGCAGGACCGCGAGCCGGTCCGCCACCTCACCGGGGTCGACCGGCTGGGCGAGCACCGCCCGGTCCCCGATCACCGGGCCGAGGCGGCTCGCGCCGCTCAGCAGCCCGGCCAGGAACTCCGGGAACTGGGTCGCCCGCAGCACGCTCCACGGCACCGGCCCGGCGGCCACCACCTGCTCGGCCGCGAGCTTGTGCCGGTAGTAGCCGAGCGGCACCCGGTCGACGCCGACGATCGACACGAAGACCAGGTGACGCACCCCGGCGTGACCGGCGGCCACGGCGAGCCGGCGGGTGCCGAGCACGTCGACGTCGTGGGTACGCCGCTGCGGCGACGAGGCCAGGTGCAGCACCGCGTCCACCCCGGCGACCGCCTCCGCCAGCCCCGCGCCGGTGGCCAGGTCGGCGGTCACCCACTCGACCCCGTCCCCGGTACGCGGCCGGCGACTCATCGCCCGGAGCGTGAAGCCCTCGTCCCGCAGCCGCGGTACCGCCACCCGCCCGAGCCGCCCGGTCGCCCCGGTCACCAGCACCCGCATCGCCACTCCTCCCGCTCACGCGCAGCCGCCACACCGCGGCTCCCCGGTGGGACGGAACGCCGACCCGGATCGTGACAGCCGCCCGCTCGGCAGCCCTCCACCCGATCCTGCGCCATCCGACGGCCCGCCCGGCCCGGAT
>NZ_WBKS01000090.1:0-24373 GCF_008868145.1 Micromonospora sp. AMSO1212t | reverse complement strand
ATGGAGACGTTTGGGCCGCTGGCGGAGCGGATCGTGGAGGCGTTGCTGGAGAGCCGGCCCGGGTTGGCCACCTCCGCCGGGGACCACCGGTACGACGACCGGCTGCCCGATCTCTCCGCCGACGCCCTCGCCGCCGACCAGGCGATGCTGAAGGACGCGGCCGACGCGCTCGCGGAGATCGACCCGGACGCGCTCGACCCGGCGGAGAGCGTCGACCACGCGCTGCTCTCCAGTCTCGTCGACCGGGGTCTGTTCGAGGCCACCGAGATCCGCAGCCACGAGTGGGATCCGCTGCGCCACAATCCGGGGCCGCTGCTGCACGCCCTGCTGGCCCGGCCCTTCGCCCCGGCCGAGGAGCGCCTGACCAGCCTGGCCGGGCGTCTGTCGGCCGTACCCGATGCGCTGTCGACGGCGCGCGCGACGCTGCGGGACATGCCGCGGGTCCACGCGGAGACGGCGGTCGGGCAGTTCACCGGCACGGCGGCGCTGATCCGCGACGAGGTGCCCGGGCTGCTGGCCGAGGCGCCGGCGCTGCGCGACCGGGTCGGCCCGGCGGCCACCGAGGCGATCGCCGCGCTGGAGGAGTTCGTGGCCTGGCTGCGGCAGGGCCTGGCCGCCGATGCCGGCCCGGGGCGTGACCCGCGGCTGGGCCGGCGGCGGTGGGAGGCGCGGCTGTGGCACACGCTCGACACCGAGCTGAGCGCCGCCGAGGTGCAGCGCCGCGCCTGGGCCAACCTCGACCGGGTCACCGAGGAGATCCGCGCGGCGTCGGTCGAGCTGGTCGGTGGTCCCGCCGACGACGAGACGGTACGCCGGGCGCTGGACCTGCTCGCCGCCGAGCACCCGGACGACGCCACGATCGTCGACCTCGCCTCGGTCACGCTGGACGAGGCGAGTGACTTCGTCCGCCACCACGACCTGGTCAGCATGGTCAGCGACCCGTGCGTGATCCAGGAGATGCCGGAGTTCGCGCGGGGCGTGGCGGTGGCGTACTGCGACTCGCCGGGTCCGCTGGAGACGGCCGACGTACCGACGTTCTACTGCATCTCGCCCACCCCGGCGGACTGGCCGGCGCAGCGGGTCGAGTCGTTCTACCGCGAGTACAACGACCACATGATCCGCAACCTGACCGTGCACGAGGCGATGCCCGGGCACTTCCTCCAGCTCGCACACGCCCGGCGCTACGACGGCCCGACGCGGGTACGCGCGCTCACCGAGTCGGGCGTGTTCGTCGAGGGCTGGGCGGTCTACGCCGAGGAGCTGATGGCCGGGCTCGGCTTCGGCGGGCTGCCGGTGCGGTTGCAGCAGCTCAAGATGCAGCTCCGGATGACCATCAACGCGCTGCTGGACCAGCTCGTGCACTGCGACGACCTGCCCGAGTCCGAGGCGATGGCGTTGATGACCGGGCGCGGCTTCCAGGAGGAGGGCGAGGCGGCCGGCAAGTGGCGACGGGCGTTGCTCACCTCGACCCAGCTCTCCACGTACTTCGTCGGCTACAGCGAGATGGCCGACATCGCCGCCGCCCGGCCGGACGGTGTGCCGCTGCGCGACTGGCACGACGCCATGCTGGCGCACGACTGCCCGCCGCCGCGCCACCTGCGGACGCTGCTGGGGGTGTGAGGGTCACCGCCGGGCGGCGACCGCGTCGATCAGCCAGCGCGACAGCGAGTACGCGGGCGGCAGCTCGGCGGGCAGCGCATCGGCTGGGAACCAGCGCGCCTCGGTCAGTTCGGTGCCGTCGGCAAGCGGTTCGGCGGCCGGGTCGGTCACCTCGGCGGTGAAACCGGCGAGCAGCGTGCCCGGCCCGGACAGCGCCCACGGCTGGCTGTCCACGTACACCGGTCGCCGGAGTGTCAGGCCGACCTCCTCGGCGACCTCGCGGTGCACCGCCGCCTCCAGCGACTCGCCCGCCTCGACGAACCCGGCGACGAGCGCCCACAACCCGGTCGGCCCCTGCGCGTGGCGGACCAGCAGCAGTTCGTCGGCGCCACCGGCCGGGCCGGGGCGGGTGATCGCGGTCAGCACCGCGACGGACAGCGGCACGAACACGGTCAGTGCGCAGTCCGGGCAGCGCCGCGCGGTCTCGCCCGGCACGTCGGCCAGCTCGGCCCGGCACGCGCCGCACCACCTGTGGGTACGCCGCCAGGTGACCACGGCGAGCGCCCGCCCGGCCAGGTCGGCGCGGGGTGCCGGTAGTTCGGCGGCGAGGCCGCGCCAGCTGCGCCACCGGCCGGGCAGCGACTCCGGGTCGGTCACCTCGGCCGCCCACGCCGGGATGCCGTCGAGCGTGCCGATCGGGGTCCAGGCGAGGTCGCCGGGCAGCGCGCCGATCCGCAGCGGCTGCTCGTCCGGGCCGGTCAGCAGCTTCCGGCCGGCCACCGGCAGCGCCAGGTCGTCGGGCCGCGGCGGCCGCCCGTGATCGGCCGCGGGCAGGAATCCGGTGCCCGGCGGGTGAGCGACAACGGCCCGAGTCCCGGCGCCGGACGAGGAACCGTCGGTGGCCCGACCTCCGGCACCGGATGCGGAACCGGCGGGCAGGGTCACGACGTGGACGGGCGGCGGTCCACCACGCCGGCGCCGTCCGGCACGGCGAACGCGGCGGCCTCGACGCTCTCGGTGTAGCGGCTCAGCGTCACCTCGGCGGGCTTGCCGTCGAGCGTGCCGGAGAAGCTGGCCAGCACGCCCTCGTTCGTCACGCAGGCGGTGAAGCGCTCCCCGTCGTGGGTGACGTCGACGCAGGTGGCGTGGCGACCGGCGAGCGTGGTGTCGCTCTGCTCGATGACCGCCTCCGGGGCCAGCGCAGCGTCGGTGAGCAGCCGGATCACCGCGGGCGGCGTGACCAGGCCCTGCTTGCGCGCCTCGTCGTAGACGATCACCGACGGCTTCCCGGCGGTGAGCACGGGCGGCGAGACGGTGCAGGAGGTACGGGCGGCGGTGCTGGCGCACCGGGTCACCGACTCCTGGGTCACCGTGATCTTGCCGCCGGGCCAGGTGTACGTGGACCGCAGCGGCTTCTTGGTCTGCGCGATCGAGGCGGTCCGGCCGCCGTCGATCTGGTAGTCGGCGGCCCAGGTCTGCTCCAGCGCCCGGTCCATCCGCGCGGCGAGGTCGTTGACCAGGTCGGCGCGACCGAGCGCGACGTTCGCGTCGTCCAGGGCCTGACAGCCGGTGACCGAGAGCGACGCGATGACCGAGGCGGCGAGCACGCGGAGAGTCGTCGAGGCGGCAGGCATGATGCCCAGCCTTGTCGATCGACGCAACGTCTCGCAAACCGGTTGCCGGTTGACGACCGGTAATCCGGGAATGTCCGTCTCAGCAAGCGCCTCGGGGGCCGCCCCGAGCGGGGTGCGGCAGGGCGGGGACCGATACGCTGCGTTCAACACCTGCCTCAGCCGCACCGTCGCGGCCCATACGGACCGGAACCACACAAACGAGGAGCGACTCAGTGGCAACCATCGAGGGAATCGTCGCCCGGGAGATCCTGGACTCGCGGGGCAACCCGACGGTCGAGGTCGAGGTCGGGCTCGACGACGGCACGATCGCCCGCGCCGCGGTGCCGTCCGGCGCCTCCACCGGCGCCTTCGAGGCGGTCGAGCTGCGCGACGGTGACAAGGATCGCTACCTGGGCAAGGGTGTCGAGAAGGCGGTCGCCAACATCGAGGACCGGATCGTCGACCAGCTCATCGGCTACGAGGCCAGCGAGCAGCGGCTGATCGACCAGAAGATGCTCGACATCGACGGCTCGGACAACAAGGGCGAGCTGGGCGCGAACGCCATCCTCGGTGTCTCCCTGGCCGTGGCCAAGGCCGCCGCGGGCAGCGCCGAGCTGAGCCTGTTCCGCTACCTGGGCGGCCCGAACGCGCACCTGCTCCCGGTGCCGATGATGAACATCCTCAACGGTGGCGCGCACGCCGACTCGAACGTCGACATCCAGGAGTTCATGATCGCGCCGATCGGCGCGCCGACGTTCCGGGACGCGCTGCGCTCGGGCGCCGAGGTCTACCACGCGCTGAAGTCGGTGCTGAAGAAGAAGGACCTGTCGACCGGCCTGGGCGACGAGGGCGGCTTCGCCCCGAACCTGCCCACCAACGCCGCCGCGCTCGACCTGATCGCCGAGGCGGTGGAGAAGGCCGGCTACCGGCTGGGCACCGACATCGTCTTCGCGCTCGACGTGGCCGCCACCGAGTTCTTCGACAACGGCACCTACACGTTCGAGGGCAGCGCCAAGAGCGCCGAGGAGATGAGCAACTACTACACCAAGCTCGCCGGCGACTACCCGATCGTGTCGATCGAGGACCCGCTGGCCGAGGACGACTGGAGTGGCTGGGCCACCCTCACCGCCGCGCTCGGCGACCGCATCCAGATCGTCGGCGACGACCTGTTCGTGACCAACCCGCAGCGCATCGCCCGGGGCATCGCCGAGCAGGCCGCCAACGCGGTGCTGGTGAAGGTCAACCAGATCGGCTCGCTCACCGAGACGCTCGACGCCGTCGACCTGGCCCACCGGGCCGGATTCAAGTGCATGATGAGCCACCGCTCCGGCGAGACCGAGGACACCACCATCGCCGACCTGGCCGTCGCCACCGGCTGCGGGCAGATCAAGACCGGCGCTCCGGCCCGCTCGGACCGGGTGGCCAAGTACAACCAGCTCCTGCGGATCGAGGAGGAGCTGGCCGACGCGGCGCGGTACGCCGGAGCGGGCGCCTTCCCGCGCTACCGTTCGGCCTGAGCGAGACGCTCCGGGGGAGGGGTGTGACGATGCAGCAGCGCCGCACACCGGGTGGCCAGCGGCCCGCCCGCCGGCCGGGTCAGCCCGGCCGGGCGGGCGGCGCCCGGGTCCGGTCCACGGCACGCGACAACGGCGTCCGCGCGGAGGCGCGCGCCGCCGGCCGGTCACCCGGCGCGTCTCGTGCCACCGACGGCGTACGCTCCGCGAGCCGCCCCGCCGCGGCCCGGCGTACCGCCGCCGGTGGCCCGGTCAAGCGGCTCACCGCACCCCAACCCCGGCGCTTCACCGGGCGCGCCACAGTGCTGTTCGCGGTGCTGATCGCGCTCGCGCTGGCGTACACCTATCCGGTCCGGGTCTACCTGGACCAGCAGGCCGACATCGAGCGGATGGAGGCGGCGCAGGCCGCCCAGCGGGCCGAGATCGACCGGCTCACCGCCGAGGCGGCCAAGTGGCAGGATCCGGAGTACGTCAAGACGCAGGCCCGGGAGCGGTTCTTCATGGGCAAGCCGGGCGAGACGCTGCTCGTGGTGCTCTCCGACCCGGAGGGCGCCGCGAAGGACGCCGGCAAGGGCGCGAAGCCGGGGGCGCCGAAGCTGCCCGAGCCCTGGTACGACACCCTGTGGGGGAGCGTGCGGGCGGCCAACGCCGAGCGCCCCGACAAGTGAGCTTTGATTCGAGAGGCACTTCCTTGAGCGTCGTACCACCGCAGGAGCCGGCGGCGGACTCCGTACCCCCGCCGGAACGCCAGCCGGCCACCGAGGCCGACCTGGCCGCGGTGGCCGCGCAGCTCGGACGCCCCCCTCGCGGTACCCGCGCGGTGGCCCACAGGTGTCCCTGCGGCCTGCCCGACGTGGTGGAGACGACGCCCCGGCTGGCCGACGGCACGCCGTTCCCGACGCTGTTCTACCTGACCTGCCCGCGCGCCACGGCGGCGTGCAGCCGGCTGGAGTCGGCCGGGCTGATGAAGGAGATGGCCGAGCGGCTCGCCGAGGATCCGGAGCTGGCGGCGCGGTACCGGGCGGCGCACGAGGACTACCTGACCCGCCGGGAGGCGATCGGGGAGGTGCCGGAGATCGCCGGTATCTCGGCCGGTGGCATGCCGGGGCGGGTGAAGTGCCTGCACGTGCACCTCGGGCACGCGCTCGCGGCCGGGCCGGGGGTCAACCCGTTCGGTGACGAGACGCTGGCGCTGGTGGAGAAGTGGTGGGCGGCCGGCCCCTGCGTGGACGTGCCCGCGGTCCAGTGAGATGAGCGCCGACGAGATCACGGTCCGCCGGGCCCGCACCACCGACGTACGCGGCATTCGGCGACTGGTGGACACCTACACCGACGACCGTCGGCTGCTCAGCAAGGCGACTGTGACGCTGTACGAGGACGTGCAGGAGTTCCGCGTCGCGGTGACGTCGGACGGCGCCGTGGTCGGTTGCGGCGCGCTGCACGTCATGTGGGAGGACCTGGCCGAGATCCGGACGGTGGCGGTCGACCCGTCCTGCCGGGGCCACCGGATCGGGCACCGGATCGTCGGTGAGCTGATCGACGCGGCGCGGGAGCTGGGCATCGCCCGGATCTTCGTGCTGACGTTCGAGACCGGCTTCTTCGGCTCGTTCGGCTTCCGCGAGATCGACGGCGCACCCGTCCCGCAGCCCGTCTACGAGCAGCTCCTGCGCTCGTACGACGAGGGTGTGGCCGAGTTCCTGGACCTGGAGCGCGTCAAGCCCAACACCCTGGGCAACACCCGCATGCTGCTGCGCCTCTGACCGTGCGCGGGCTGCCGTAGGGTGGGCGCCGTGAGTGCGCGCGTGGCAGCCATCGACTGCGGGACCAACTCGATCCGACTGCTGATCGCCGACCTGCCGGAAGCGTCGGCCGGGGACTCGGCGCCGCTGCGCGACGTCAGCCGGAGGATGGAGATCGTCCGGCTGGGGCAGGGCGTCGACCAGACCGGCATGCTCGCCCCGGAGGCGATCGAGCGGACCCGGGTGGCGCTTGCCGACTACGCAGCCGAGATCGAGAAGTCCGGCGTCGAGCGGGTACGCATGTGCGCCACCTCGGCCTCCCGCGACGCCTCCAACGCCGCCGACTTCCGCGCCATGGTCGAGCGCACGCTCGGCGTACCGCCCGAGGTGGTGACCGGCGACGAGGAGGCACGGCTGTCGTTCACCGGCGCGGTGCGCGGCCTGCCCGCCGACGCCGAACCGCCGTACCTCGTGGTCGACATCGGTGGCGGCTCGACCGAGTTCGTCGTCGGCACCCGCGCCGAGGGTGTGCGCGGCGCGATCTCGGTGGACATCGGCTGCGTCCGGATGACCGAACGGCACCTGCACGGCGACCCGCCGAGCCCGGCGCAGATCGCCGCCGCCGAGGCGGACATCGCCGCGGCCGTCGACCGCGCGCTCGCCGCCGTGCCCGGCCGCGAGGCCGCCACGCTGGTCGGGCTCGCCGGTTCGGTCACCACTGTGGTCGCCCTGGCCGAAGGGCTCCGGGAGTACGACCCCAGCCGCATCCACCACGCCCGGATCTCGTACGAGCAGGTGGCCGAGGTGACCGCCGACCTGCTCGGCAAGAGCAGCGAGCAGCGGCTGGCGTACCCGGTGATGCACCCGGGGCGGGCCGACGTGATCGGCGCGGGCGCGCTGGTGCTGCGAGTGATCATGGAGCGGGCCGGTATGCCCTCGGTGGTCGCGTCCGAGCACGACATCCTCGACGGCATCGCCTGGAGCCTCGCCTAGCCCCTCTGGCTGCGTTTCCCGGCGGTGATCAAGGAGTTTGTGTCCGGTCGGGGCGCCCGTGAGGACGCCAACCCCTTGGTCGACGAGGAGGGCGGGGCGCTAGTCCGTCGCCAGGTCGGCCGCCGCCGGCTTGCTGCGCGCCAAACCGAATCCGGCCGACCTGTTCGACCGTTTCATCGGGTGGACCGCTCGCCTGCTGGTGCTGTGTCGTTGACGGTAGTGCGCATTGCGCACTAGTGTGTTGAGCGTGGATACCACGCAGCTCCTCAAGGGCGTGCTCGACCTGGCGGTGCTCGCCGTGCTCAAGGACGAGGACGGGTACGGCTACGACATCCTGCGGCGGCTGCGCGAGGCCGGCCTCACCGAGGTCGGCGACGCCTCGGTCTACGGCACGCTGCGCCGGCTGTTCGCCGCAGGTCTGCTCACCACGTACGTGGTGCCGAGCGAGTCCGGGCCGCACCGCAAGTACTACTCGCTGAACACCGCCGGGCGCGACCAGCTCACCCGCTCCGGCAAGACCTGGCGCTCGTTCGCCACCACCATGGACGCACTGCTCGACGATCGGGGGATGGCGGCATGACCGTCACTGGGCAGGAGATCACGGACTACGTCGACCGGGTACGCGCGGCGCTCGCCGACCTGCCGCCCGGGGTCCGCGACGAGCTGACCGAGGACCTGCCGGAACACCTCGCCGAGGTGGCCGCCGAGGGCGAGGGCGCGCTCGTGGACCGGCTGGGCACCCCCGAGGCGTACGCGGCCGAGCTGCGTGCCGCCGCCGGTGCCGGGGAGGGGCGGCGACCGGCGCGCTTCCACCGGCTGGCCGAGGCGCGGGAGCAGGCGGCCACTCAGATCCGCCTGCTGGACCGCCAGCTCGGCCCGGTGCTCGGGCACGAGACGGTGAGCGACTTCCTGCGTCCGCTGCGCCCCGCCTGGTGGCTGGTCCGCGGCTGGCTGGCCGCCCTGGTCGTGGCCTGGATGGTGGACGGCCGGTCCGGCCTGGTGCCCCGGCTGGGCGGCAACACCTCCATGGGTCTGCTGCTGCTCATCGGCGCGCTCGTCGCGTCCATGTGGTGGGGGCGGCGCTCGGCCGGGATCATCGGGTGGCGGCGACAACTGCACCAGATCGCCACCGCCGCGCTGCTGCTGTTCTCCTTCGCCGTGCTGGTTCAGGTGGACGAGCGCGCCGACACCGACGTCTACAACGGGTACGAGCAGACGTCTGTGGACCACCGGTACGAACGGATCGAGGACGTCTTCGTCTACGACCAGCAGGGGCGGCTGATCCGCGACGCGCAGCTGTTCGACCAGAACGGCGTGCCGATCCGGCTCGGCTGGCCGAACTGCCTCGACTCGTCCGGCGCGGTGCCCGCACCCCGCAACGCCTACCCGTACTGCCCGGAGCTGGCACCGTTCGGCGCACCGGGCTCGCCGTCGATCGCCCCGCCCGCACCCGCGCCCACGGACAGCGGCACCCCGACCCCGACCCCGACGGCCGCCGCGCCCGCGCCCACCACCAGCGCTTCCCCGGAACCCACGTCAACGCGTTAGAGCACGCTCGACCCCGCGAGATCTTGGTAGGAAACGGCCCTCACAGGGGCCGGAATCCTCCAAGATCTCGCGCGGCCGCGCTACGGGACGTCCGGCGGTCGTCTGTGAGGTCGACAGGAGGTGAATGCCACTGTTGTTCCGTCTTCCCCGGGCCGGTGACCGCGTGGCACGCTACCGGCACGTAGCAGCCAACTGGGCGACCAGCCAATGATGACTGACCGCTAGGAGGACGGGCCCATGGGCGAGATGGTGAGCTTCACCGGCAACGGGGGGACGAGCGAGGGGTATCTCGCGATACCCTCCGGCGGTGCGGCCAGCCCGGCGGTCATCGTCATCCAGGACTGGTGGGGACTGGTGCCCCACGTCCGGGCCGTGGTCGACCGCTTCGCCGAGGCCGGCTTCGTCGCCCTCGCGCCGGACTTCCGGCACGGCGGGCCGGCCGTGAAGCCGACCGAGCCGCGGCTGATGCTGAACAGCTCCCAGATGGACGAGGCGGCGAGCGACATCGCGGCTGCCGCCGAATACCTGGCTAGCCGGTCGGAGGTCACCGGCAAGGTGGGCTGTGCCGGGTTCTGCGCGGGCGCCAGCCTGGCCCTGTGGTCCGGCACGTCCTCCGAGCGCATCGTGGCCACCGCCGGGTTCTACCCGCGCCTGCCCTGGGAGGGCATGGCCACCGACTGGGCCGACTATGCGGGGAAGGCGGCGCTCATCCACTGCTCCGAGGCCGACGGCCTGTCCGCCGCCGACGGGGTGCAGAGCGTACGCCGGTCCATCGAGTCCGCCGGCGGCACCTGCCAGACGTTCGACTACCCGGGCACCGCGCACGCGTTCTTCAACGAGGACCGGCCGGAGCACTTCGACCAGCGGGCCGCCGCCACCGCCTGGGCCCGCACGCTGGAACTGTTCCGGGCGAAGCTTGGCTGAGTCGCGTACCCCGCAGGACGTGGTCGCCCGCGCGGCGCGGGCGGCCGACCTGGCCGACCTCGACGGCGCGGTCAGCGACTGTTTCGCCTGCCCGCGCCTGGTGGCGTGGCGGGAGGAGGTCGCCCGGGTCAAGCGCGCCGCGTTCCGCGACCAGGACTACTGGGGACGGCCGGTGCCCGGCCTCGGTCCGCAGGACGCGCGCATCGCGATCCTCGGCCTGGCGCCGGCGGCGCACGGCGGCAACCGCACCGGCCGGATCTTCACCGGCGACCGGTCCGGTGACGTGCTCTTCGCGGCGCTGCACCGAGCCGGGCTGGCCAACCAGCCGACGAGCGTCTCCGCCGACGACGGCCTGACGCTGCGTGACACCCGCATCTTCGCGGCCGTGCGCTGCGCGCCGCCGGACAACAAACCCACCCCGGCGGAGCGGGACACCTGCGCGCCGTGGCTGCACCGCGAGGTCGAGTTGATCCGACCCACGCTGCGCGTCGTGGTCGCGCTGGGTGCGTTCGCGTGGGCCGCGTGGTGGCCGGTGCTACGCCAGGTGTACGGGCAGCGACCGCCCACTCCGCGACCGGCGTTCGGTCATGGGGCACACTGGTCCGGCGAGTCGGTGCCGGCGTTGCTGGGCTGCTATCACGTCAGCCAGCAGAACACCTTCACCGGACGGCTCACACCGGCGATGCTGGACGACGTGTTCACCCGGGCGAAGGACCTGGCCGGGGTGGACTGAGGAGCACCTGGGACGGTGGGATGGATTTCGGCGTACTGCGCAGGTGGTGGCCGGTCGCCGCGGTGACCGTGCTGCTCGCGCTCGCCGCGTTCGCCGCCGGTCACTCCGCCATCGGGGCCAGCCGGATCCCGCCCGCCGCCGACACCATCCCGTACGTGCCGGAGTACCCGTCGCCCGAGGCGGTGCCGTCGTACCCGGTCGAACCCCGCGACGTCGGTGAGTCCACGTCGGGCGGTGTGCCCGACTGGCTGGCCACCGCCGCCGTGGCGTTGCTGTTCGCGGCGGTGCTGGGCGCGATCGGGTACGTCCTGTGGAACGTGCTCCGGGGCGCGCTGCGGCGTACGACTCGCGCGGTGCCGGTGCGGCGCTCCCGGCGTACCGCCGAGGGGACCGCCCGCGAGGTGGTGGCCGCGCTCGACGCCGGACTCGTCGAACTGGACGACCGCTCGACCGACCCGCGGACCGCTGTGATCGCCTGCTGGGTACGCCTGGAGGAGGCCGCCGAGGACGCGGGCGTACCCCGGCAGACCGGTGACACCCCGACCGACCTGGTCGCCCGGCTGCTGCAGGGCGACCCGGAGGCCGGCATCCCGGCGATCGCCAGCGCCGACGTGCTCGACGGTTTCGCGCACGTCTACCGGGAGGCCCGCTACGCCACGCACACAGTCGACGAGCGCACCCGGGACCAGGCCCGCGACGCGCTACGGCGGCTGCGCGGCGAGCTGACCAGCCTGGCGGGGGAGACGCCGTGAGCACGAGCATCGACGACCTGCTCTCGTTCGGCGAGGAGCCGGCCGGGGAGGCCGAGCGTCCGTCCGGTGGTGGCCGGGCTCGCGCGCTGCTGCGTACCGCGGCGGTCACCGCCGCCGTCGTCGTGGTGGTGTTGGTCGGGCTGCGCGCGGTCGGCCTGAAGGTGCCGATCTGGATCATCGTGGCGGGGGTGGTCGCCGTGCTCGCCGTACGCCGGGTCACCACCGCTCTCTCGCCCCCGCCGCCGCCCCGCGCCGGTGCCCGGGCGCCCGCAGGTGAGGAGCCGGGCACCTGGAACTGGTCCGCCCGGGACGCGCTGCGTACCGCGATCAACGGTTGGGAACGGCCGCTGGACTGGTCCGCCGACAACCGGGAGCGGTTCACCGAGCGCATCCTGCCCCGCCTCGGTGAGCTGGCCGACGAACGGCTGCGCCAGCATCACGGCGTCACCCGTGAGTCCGACCCGGCCCGCGCCCGGGCGGTGCTCGGCGAGCCACTGTGGACGTTCCTCGCCACCCCCGTCCGCCGCCCTCCGTCGCCGCGCGACCTCGCGGCGATCGTCGCCGAACTGGAGAAGATCTGATGAACGACGTGGACCGGAGCATGCCCCCCGCCGAGGTGGGCCGGCTCGCCCGGGCCGTCCTGGACGCGGTCGGCACCGTCGTGGTCGGCAAGCGCGACGCGCTGGAGCTGGTGCTGGCCGGCATCCTCGCCGGTGGTCACGTGCTGCTGGAGGATCTGCCCGGTCTGGGCAAGACGCTCACCGCGCGCTGCTTCGCGCAGGCGCTCGGGCTGGACTTCCGGCGGCTCCAGTTCACGCCGGACCTGCTGCCCGCCGACGTGACCGGCTCGTTCCTCTACGACCAGAGCAGCGGCGACTTCGCCTTCCGGGCCGGGCCGGTGTTCACCAACCTGCTGCTCGCCGACGAGATCAACCGGACGCCGCCGAAGACGCAGTCGGCGCTGCTGGAGGCGATGCAGGAGAAGCAGGTCTCGGTGGAGGGCGTGACCTACCGGCTGGACGAGCCGTTCCACGTGCTCGCCACCGCCAACCCCATCGAGTACGAGGGCACGTACCCGCTGCCGGAGGCGCAGCTCGACCGGTTCCTGCTGCGGGTGTCGTTCGGCTACCCCACCCACGACGAGGAGTGGGACGTGCTGCGCCGCCGGATCGCCCGCCGCCGCGAGGAGGCGGAGATCAAGCCGGTGGTGGACGCCGCCACCCTGCGCGCCATGCAGGCCGCGCTGGAGGACGTGGTGGTGGAGGACTCGGTCGGCCGGTACATCGTGGCGCTGACCTCGGCCACCCGGGAACATCCGTCGGTGCTCGTCGGCGCGTCCCCGCGCGGCTCGCTGGCGCTGCTGCTGCTGTCCCGGGTACGGGCGGTGCTCGCCAACCGCGACTACGTCGTTCCGGAGGACGTCAAGGAGGTGGCGGCGCCCGCGCTGGCGCACCGGATCACGCTGCGGCCGGAGATGTGGCTGCGCCGCGTCGACCCGTCGTTCGTGGTCGGCGAGGTGCTGGAGTCCACGCCCGCCCCGGCCAGCGGCGCGCTGCCCAGCTACGCCGCCGGACGCTGATGGACCGGGCCGACGCGGCGAGCGGCTGGGCGCCCACCTGGGCGCTCGGCCGGGCCGTGCTGCTCACCGGTGTGCTGCTCGTCGCCGCCGTCCTGCTCGGCCGCATCGACCTGGTGGTGCTCGCGACGCCGTTCGCGCTCGGGACCGCGTACGCGCTGCGCCGCCGCCCCGCCGCGCTGCCCGAGCTCGAACTCGCTGTCGGGGACACCCACCTGGTCGAGGGCGCGCCGCTGGCCGCCACCGTCGCGGTGGCCAACCCCGATCTGGTCGGGTACGACCTGACGGTGGTCCGGACCCGGATGTCGCGCTGGCTGCGGGTGGAGCAGGTCGGCTTCGGCGGCGCCGGGCTGGACGTGAGCCGCTCCGGCGGCGCGGACCGCCCGTTCGTCACCTCCGTACCCCGGGGCAGCGCCGTCGACCTGGAGCTGACCGGCACCGCCCTGCGGTGGGGACGGCACCCGATCGGCCCGGCCGGGGTCCGCGTCGCCGCCGCCGACGGGCTGCTGGTCTCCCGCGCGGTGATCACCGAGCCGATCCGGGCCCGGGTCTATCCGCGTACCGAGCCGTTCGACGCGGTCGAGGCGATGCCCCGGGCCGCCGGGCTGGTCGGCGCGCACCGCTCGCGGCGGCCGGGCGAGGGCGGCGAGCTGGCCGGCGTACGCGTCTTCGCACCCGGCGACCGGCTGCGACGGATCGACTGGCGGGTGTCGCTGCGGGCCCGTCAACTGCACGTCGCCGCGACGCTCTCGGACCGGGACGCCGAGGTGGTGGTGCTGCTGGACGTGCTCGCCGAGGCGGGCCGCTCCGGCGGCGTGAACGGGACCGCGTCGGTGCTGGACACCACGGTCCGGGCCGCCGCCGCGATCGCCGAGCACTACCTGCACCGCGGCGACCGGGTGTCGATGCTGGAATACGGACCGGCCGCCCGCCGGCTGCGTCCGGCCACCGGGCGGCGGCAGTACCTGACCGTGCTGGAGTGGCTGCTCGACGTGCAGGCCGAGTCGTCCCCGCACGAGCCGTACGACCAGGTCTTCGGTCCGCAGGTGCTCTCCTCCGACGCGCTCGTGGTGGTGCTCACCCCGCTGCTCGACGAGCGGTCCGCGCAGATGCTGGCCCGGCTGGCCCGTGGCGGGCGCTTCGTGGTGGCGGTGGACACGCTGCCGGGCGAGCTGCCGATGCCGAAGGAACGGGGCTGGGCCGAGGTCGCGTACCGGCTGTGGCGGCTGGACCGGGACACGATGATCGGCCAGCTCCGCGAGCACGGGGTGCCGGTGGTGCGCTGGGCCGGCGCCGGCAGCCTCGACGAGGTGCTGCGCGACGTGTCCCGGCTGGCGACCGCCCCGAAGGCGGGGTTGCGGTGAGCGCGAGGAACGAAAGGGCAGCCCGGTGAATGCGGTCGTGGAGCGGGTGCGGGCGCTGCGGTACGCCGCCGCCCGGGTCAGCCCGCTGCCGCTGCTCGTACGCGGCGGCATCTTCCTCGTCGTGCTGGCGGGCTTCCTGCTCGCGTACCCGGTGCAGGCCCTGACCGCACGCTCGCTGCTGGCCCTGACGGTGGCCGCGGTGCTGCCGGCGGTCGGGCCGCGCCGGATCTGGCCGACGTTCACCGCGCTCGTGACTGTCGGCGGCTGGCTGCTGGCCACGCTCGGCTTCGACCGGCCGCCGGCGCTGTGGCGGCTGCTCGCCGTGGCGACGCTGCTCTACCTGGCGCACTCGCTCTGCGCGCTCGCCGCCCTGCTGCCCTACGACGGGCTGATCGACCCGGACGTGGTGCTGCGGTGGCTGGGCCGCGCGGGCGGCGTGGTGCTCGGCAGTGCCGTGCTCGGCGTGGTGCTGGCGTGGCTCGGGGGAGTGGGCGGTACGGACGGCTCACAGGTCGCGACAGTCGTGGGACTGCTGGTGGCGGTGGGGCTGAGCGCGCTGCTGGGCTGGCTGCTCCGGCGCAGGTGACGCGACGCTTCGGGGACGTTGCGCAGGTCACACGGGTTGTGCTCCGTCACAGAAGGGGGTCTCGCGCGGGATTACCCGAAGCACCCGGGGAAAGATAGATGACGTGAACCCGAAGCGGATCCTTGTCGTGGGTGCCGGTCACGTGGGCCTGTACGCCGCTCTGCGCCTGTCCAAGAAGCTGAGCAGGCGTGAGGCCGAGGTCATCGTCGTCGACCCGCAGCCGCACATGACGTACCAGCCGTTCCTCCCGGAGGCATCGGCGGGCAACATCTCCCCTCGGCACGCTGTGGTGCCGCTGCGGCGGGAGTTGCGTAAGTGCACCGTGGTGGCGGGCACCGTCACCCGGATCGACCACGACCGCATGACCGCCGTGGTGCAGCCGATCAGCGGCCCGGCCCGGGAGATCCGGTACGACCACGTGGTCGTCGCCCCCGGCTCGGTCTCCCGCACCCTGCCGATCCCCGGCCTGCACGAGAACGGCATCGGGTTCAAGACCATCGGCGAGGCCATCTTCCTGCGCAACCACGTGCTGGACCGGCTCGACGTGGCGGCCTCCACCACCGACCCGGCGGTCCGCAGCCGCGCGCTGACGTTCGTCTTCGTGGGCGGCGGCTACGCGGGCATCGAGGCGCTCGCCGAGATGGAGGACATGGCCCGTGACGCGCTGCGCTACTACCCGGAGCTGAAGCCGGAGGACATGCGCTGGGTGCTCGTCGAGGCGACCCAGCGGGTGCTGCCCGAGGTCGACCGGGACATGGGCGCCTACACGGTGCAGCAGCTGATGAAGCGGGACATGGACATCCGCCTTGACACCCGGCTGGAGTCCTGCGTCGACGGTGTGGTGAAGCTCTCCGACGGCGACAGCTTCCCGTCCGACACCATCGTCTGGACCGCCGGTGTGAAGCCGTCGCCGATGCTCGACGCGACGGACTTCCCGCGTGACGAGCGTCGCCGGGTCACCTGCCGGCCGACGCTGCAGATCGTGGACGGCGACCGGGTGGTCGAGGGCGCGTGGAGCGCCGGCGACTGCGCCGCCGTGCCGGACCTCACCAAGGAGCCGGGCAACTTCTGCTCCCCGAGCGCCCAGCACGCGGTGCGGCAGGCGGCGCGGATGGCCGACAACATCGCGAACGTGATCCGTGGGCGCGAGCCGGTCGACTACAAGCACAAGCACGCCGGCAGCGTGGCGAGCCTCGGCCTGCACAAGGGCGTGGCGCAGGTCTACGGCATCAAGATGACCGGCTGGCCGGCCTGGTTCATGCACCGGACGTACCACATGTCGCGGATCCCCTCGTTCAACCGCAAGGTGCGCGTGGTGGTCGACTGGACGCTGGCGTTCTTCCTCAAGCGTGAGGTGGTCGCGCTGGGCCAGCTGCACGACCCGCGCGAGGAGTTCGCCGAGGCGTCCGCCCCGCCGGTCGCCGCGCGCGTCTGACGCCTTTCGCGAAAGGGCCCTTCCCGTACGGGAAGGGCCCTTTCGCCGTGTCCGGGCTCCGAACCGCTGCCCGGCCTCAGAACCGCCAGGTCCAGGCGTCGGCGAGCCGCACCCCCGGCCGCCCGTAGAGCTGCTCCAGGGTCCGGCGCAGCATCTCCGCGTGTGGCGTGTCGTCGGTCACCGCGACGCACGACGCGTGCCAGAACTCGACGTCCCGGGCGGCCTGGCGGCGTTGCCGGTCACCGACCGCCGGCGCCACGCCGCGGCGGGCCACGTCGGCGAGCAGGGCCGAGGTGGGCCGCTGCCAGGTGCCCATGGTGGCCGAGCCGTCCGGGCCGTACGGGCCGATGAAGAAGCCCTCCGGCATGGCGAAGGCGACACCGGTGGCGGTGGCCCAGCGCATCGGCCAGGGATCCTGCGGGGTGGCGGTGGGCACCGGCACCAGCACCCCGCCGGGGCGTACGCACTGCCGCCAGTGGCCGCCGGTGACGAACTCGGGCAGCGGCGGCCGGTCCATCGTGGGCAGCGGGGTGGGGAAGACGCTGAGCAGCGCCGCGCCGACCGCGAACGGGACGACCCGGCGGGCCCGGCCGGACTCGCCGAGCGCCCGGTGCACGGCGAGCGTGAGCACGGAGCCGGCGAGCGGCAGCACCGCCAGCGCGAAACGCGTCGGCAGCGCGCCGTCCACCACCGGCAGCCCGGCCAGCAGCGCGTACGGGCCGGGGATCCCGGTCCGCTCACCACCGGCCACCACCTCCGGGCCGAGCGCGAGCGCGGCCATCGCCAGCGCGGCGGCCACGAGCGCCACCACCGGGGCGCGACGGCCCAGCCAGACCGCGCAGCCCACGGCGACCAGCAGCAGCGGCCAGCCCAGGAACGTGGTGAACTCGGCCGGGCCGGTGGTGAGCCGCACCGCCTCCGGGCTGCCGAACACCGACAGCGCGGAGAGGCGGGTCCAGGCGACCAGGTCGGCGGAGAAGTAGGCGGGCGGGAACATCCCGTCGGCGACGCCCTGCGGGCCGGCGAACTGCACCCACAGCGGGTACGCCAGCACCGGCAGCGCCAGCCCGGCGGCGGCGAGCAGCCCACCGGCGAAGCCGGAACCGGCCCGGCGCAGCAGGTCCCGGTCGGCCAGCCCGTACGCGACAGCGGTCACCGCCAGGGTGAGCGCGGCGAGGAAGAGCACCTCCTCGCCGACGAACACCTGCACGGTGACGACCCCGGCGAGTCCGACCGCGGAGGAGGCCGTCCGGCGGCGGTCCGGGCCGTCCGGGCGACCGGCCGGATCGGCGGCGCGCAGCAGCCGGACCACGAGCCAGACCAGCACCGGGACCAGCCACTGCGCGGTCATGTGCAGGTGGCCGTTGCTCTGCGAGACCATGCCCGGCCCGAAGCCGCAGAGCGCCGAGCCCAGCCCGGCCGCGAGCCGGCGGGCCCGCAGGACGCGGGTGAACAGCAGGTACCAGGCGAGCGCCGTACCGGCCATGTTCGCGGCGACGAGCAGAGCGAACGTCGCGGACGCCCCGAACGCCAGCGTGACCGGGGCGAACAGCACGCCGAGCGCGACGACCGATGTGTTCGCCATCAGGTTGACCCCGTCCGGCGAGTTCAGCCGGCCGGTGACCAGGCTCAGCTCACCGCGCAGGGCACGAGCGTCCAGCGCCAGGAACCACTCGTACAGCGTCTGGTCGGCCGGGTTGAGCGCGAGCACCCGTGTGCCGGGCGCCGGCCAGAGGCCGTGGGTGAGCCAGGCGGCGAGCGCGACGAACGCCACCCCGACGAGCAGGTCCGCGCGGTGCCGCCGGAGGGCGGCCGTCACCCGCCGCGTGACCGCCGCCGGGCGGACCGCCCGGGCGTGATCGGGCCCGGGTGCCGTGCGGGCGGCGCTGGTCACGGCCTCGACCATAACGGCCGCACCCGTCGGGGTACGCCGCGTCGCGGCCGAGCCGCTACGGTGAGATCTGCACCGCCGCGTGTCGACGCGCCGGTGTCACCCGCCCGGGTGGTGGAACGGCAGACACGGCCGCCTTAAAAGCGGCTGCCGCAAGGCGTGCGGGTTCGACCCCCGCCCCGGGCACACGACAGCTCCCTGCCACGCTCACGAGCGGTTCGTCGCGGCCCGCCGCATGACCGGCTCGGGTCAGCGGCGGGCCGGCAACGGGCTCACCGCAGGCGAGGCGGGTCCTCATCCCTGGTCTTCCCCGGCCGGGTCGTTCCCTGCCGGGTCGGCCGGGACGTCGTCGCGCCAGACCAGCACCGCCGTTCTGTCGTCGTGCGATCCCTGCCGCCGGTAGCGCAGAGTTTCGCCGACGCCGAACGGCAGATGTGGTACCTGCCACTGCCCGCCCAGCCACTCCCGGAGCGTGCCGGAGTGGCGCAGGTCGTTTGCCAGCCCGTCGGTGCCGAGGACTACCACGGCGGCCGGGAGCAGCTCGGCCACCTCGATGTCCTCCTCTGCCTGGTAGGGCATCGACGCCGTCACCAGGTTGAGCGGGCCGGTTTCGGCCGGGAAGGCCTCGGTGAAGACGCCGGCCCGGAGAGTGAACGCGGACACGTCACCGATCCGGGCGACGACGCAGCCACGCTCCGAGAACACCGCGACCGCGCCGACGCAACCCGCCGTCCTGGGGTCGATGCCGTACGCCTCCCGGACCTTCTGTTCCATTCGTTCGCTCGCCCGGACGAGTAGGCGAGTCGCGTCCGCCTCGGTCGGCTCGTCGGCCTCGGCTCCGGCCGCCGCGATCAGCACCGACTCGACGAACAGGTGCGCGCCCAGCTGCGAGTACGGCTTGGAGCCCAGACCGTCGGCGACGGCCACGTACAGCCGGCCGGACTCGCCGAGCATGAAGTTGTAGGCGTCCTGCCGCGGTTGCCCGGACTGGAGGTGACCCACGCCGATCATCGACGCGCCGGCCACCTGGTAGTCGCCGGCCACGATCCCGTCCAGGGCGATCGCGGGTGGGCGCAGGGTGAGGCCGGCCTTGAGCTGACCGTGCTGCACGCCGGCGACCCGCCCGATCACCGGGGCCGCCGACGGCAGGTCGGCGGGCCTCGGCTCCTCCTCCGGGAGGGGCGCCGGCTGTACCGGAACCGGTTGTTCCGGTGCCGAGGGTGGCTCGGACGGGGTGAGGTCCGGCTCGGCCGGTGCCTCGCCTCCGCCCCACAGGCGGGCGAACGGGAGGGGCATGCCGGCCTCAGATCGTCAGGGCCGGGAGCGGCGTGAAGTGGTCGCTCGGCGCCTCCAGGTACAGCCCTTCCTGCTTGGCCGGGTCGGCGAGGCTCGCCGAGGTGGTCCGGATGCTGCCGATCAGCGCGTTCATGATCTCGCGGACCTGGCTGACCGGGTCGGCGTCCTTGGCCATGAAGGCGAATCGGGTGGCGATCTTCCGGAGCTCCTCCTGGTGCGCGTCGGCGAGACCGAAGGCGACCACCTCGGGCGCGAACTTCCATCCCGGGTCCCGCAGGCTCTTGAGCGCGTCGGTCCAGTCTTCGGCGGCCTGGTGCGCCCCGTCACTCATGAAGAACACCACTGGCCGGTAGACCGGCGTGCCCTTGGGCAGGGAGCGCATACCGGCCTCGATCGCCTGCCGGGCGCCACGGAAACCGGCTGCGAAATTGGTGCCGCCCTCGACCAGCAGCTCGGGCAGCGGAGCTTCGGCGATGTCGCAGAGGGGGAGGGCGACCCGGCTCTCGTCCGAGAACGTCACCACGGCGATGCGGGCGATCTCGCCGACCGTCGGGTTGGACCGCATCTCGTGCTGGATCTCCGGCAGGGCCTTGTTCACCGCCTCGATCGGACCGCCCGACATCGAGGCGCTGACGTCGACCAGCAGGAAGACCGGGAAGATGGTGAAGAGTTCACTCGATGACATGTTGGTTCTCCCTTTCTGTGGGTGTGATGTTCAGGCGGCCAGGCCGACCAGCCACGACAGGAGAGCGAAGCCGCTCAGACCGAGGCCGAGACAGCTGCTGATGATGGCGGCGGTGCGGCCGGGGTAACCGGAGTAGGTCCGGATGGACTGGGCCAGAACGAGAGCACAGACGATCCCGCCGACCGGCCACAGGCAGAACGACAGCAGGGCCAGCGGCAGGTACCAGGCGACCCCGCCGCCCATCGCCCAACGCGCCATCGCCCCTGGGGCCTTGCCGGACCCCGGCGCGAAGTGCGGCTGGAACACGTACTGAGGCGGCGGGTACTGCGGAAGCGGCGGCTGCGGTACGGGCGGCCGCTGATACACCGGCGCCGGTCGATGTGGCGGGGGCGGAGGCGGAGGCCGATGGTGCGGTTGCGGTCGGGGTGGCGGGTACTGCTGATGCGGCGGCGGCTGATGCCGCGTCCCGGACGGCGGCCACTGAGGGCCGGGCGGCGGTAGCGGCGTGAAGGTCACCGGCGTGACGACCGGCTGGGGTTTCGGCGCGTTCAGCGCCTTGTCGAAGCGGGCCAACGCCGTCTCGTCGTACTTGCCGGCGGCTACGTAGACCTCGATCAGGGTCTTGACCCACTCGGCCGGCTCCGGCCGCTTGCTCGCGTCCAGCGGATCGGTCAGCCCGCGTCGCATCAGCGCAGCCACACGCGGGTCGAGGTCCGACGGGATCTGGCCCGGCGCGGACCAGGTGCCGTCCTTCTGCTTGCCGAGCGCGCCACCCTTGATCAGCAGCAGCCCGCGGTAGAACGCCAGCGCCAGGCAGTACCAGTCGCTGTAGTGGTCGTGCGCCGGCACGACCTTGTCGACCACCCGCGGGTCGGTCCAGTAGACGGCCTGCACCCCCACCTTCGGCGGCGGGTCCTGCGGCATCATGCCGTCGCAGTCGATCAGGTACGCCTCCGGCGTCGGGTCCACCGTCCAGGCGACGTTCTTGGCGTTGATGTCGCCGTGCACCAGCCCTTTGCTGTGCACGAACGCGAGGATCTCAGCCATTCGGAGCAGGACGATCAACCGTTTGGTGGCGGGCGGTGGTTGCGACCGGATCATGACCAGGAAGTCGAGCGTGTTGACGGTGCCGAGCGTCGGGTGGAAGTAGCGCTGTGGAATGGCCGGCAGCACGCATCCGATGATCTGGCGGTTGGGCAGGCGGACGATGTCGACCGGCCAGTTGACAGACGACTCCGGCCGAGCCCCGATCTCCAGCCCTTGCTGGATCAACACGTCCCGGCCGATCTCGACGAGCTGCTCCAGGTGCACGGCCGACGGGGCCTTGTCCGGGGAGTGGTACTCCTTGTAGACCCACCGTGGGTCGGTGAGACGGTAGATGGCCCCGACACCGCCCTTGCTGATCGGGCCGCCGACCACCGTGTACGTCCCGTGATCACCGTGGGCGATCCGCCGGGCGGGAGGGGTGGTCATGAACTGCCCAGTCCGGAGAGGCTGTCGATGGTGCCGTCGACCCGTCCCGAGTTGCCGCAGCGTGGGCAGTTGAAGACTTCCCAGCTGTGGTCGTGGCAGCCGAGCTCACGGCACCGCCCGCAGCGGACGAAATTGTCCGCCCCGCAGTACACGCAGCCCGGATAAGCCGCGCCGAGGCTGAACGACCCGTTGATCGAGCCGTTGCCGTGCTGCGGCGGCACGACACTGCCGGGCCGTTGCTTCGAACCGGCTGTCGCCACGTAGCACTCGCCGTCCCACCGGAACCGGATCACCGCGGGCAGGCGCGTCGAGCTGCACACCATGCTGACGAAGAGAGCATCGTCCGTCATCGGCCTGAGTCCTTCCCTGTACGCATCCATCGGTCTCTGACGGACAGGGCTTCCCGGCCGTCGGATGTCCGTCGGCGGCGGGGATCGGAACTCTCAGCTTTCCCACAGCTAGCCGTAGCACGGGCGATTGCGGCCACGTCTACCCTGGAGTAGCACGTCTACGTGCGATCGACCCCCTGAGGGAGGCCTGAGAAGTGAAGACCTCGAACCCGGTGCTCGCCCGGCTCGGCCAGGCGGCAGAGCGTGAGCGGGCGGCCGGGTACGCCCAGCCCGGGCCGTACGGTCAGCCCGGATACCCCCAGCAGTACCCGCAGCAGCAGTACCCCCAGCAGCCCTACGCCCAGCCCTACCCGGGCGGCTACGGCCAGCCGGTGGCCCCGCCCACCGTGACCCCGATGACCCTCGACGACGTGGTCGTCAAGACGGTCCTCATGCTCGCCATCCTCGGCGCTTCGGCCGCGGCGGCCTGGGTGCTCGTGCCGGACTCCCTGGTCGGCGTCGCGTGGATCGGCGCCGCGGTCGTCGGCCTGGTGCTCGGTCTGATCATCTCGTTCTCGCGGATGGCCAACCCGGCGCTCGTCGTGGCGTACTCGATCATCGAGGGCGTCTTCGTCGGCATGGTCAGCAAGGCGTTCGAGTCGCTCTACGACGGCATCGTGCTCCAGGCGGTCGTGGCCACGTTCGGCGTCTTCTTCCTGATGGCGATGATCTACAAGGCGCGGATCATCCGGGCCACGCCGAAGTTCGCCCGGATCATGGTGGCGATCATGGCCGGCCTGTTCGGCGTGATGCTGGTCAACCTGGTGCTGTCGCTGTTCGGCGTGAACACGCACCTGCGTGACGGCAGCCCGCTCGCGATCGGCTTCAGCCTGGTCTGCATCGTGGTGGCGTCGCTGAGCTTCGTGCTCAACTTCGCCGACATCGAGGAGGGGGTCCGGATGGGCCTCCCGCAGCGCTACTCCTGGACGGCCGCCTTCGGCATCGTGGTCGGCCTGGTCTGGCTCTACATCGAGATCCTGCGCCTGCTCAGCTACTTCCAGGGCGACGACTGACATCACGCCCTCCCCGACGACGCCCGCCTGCCGCATCCGCGGCGGCGGGCGTCGCCGTTTCCCCGTCCCTGCCGCGCCACCCGGGGCAGAGTGGGATTCGGGTACGTGGGCGGGAGGTGGTCACGGTGCGCAGTGCCAACCCGGTGCTGGACCGGCTGGACGACGTCGGCCGCGCCGAGCGGCAGGTGCTCGGGGTCGGTACCGCCGACACGATGACGGTGGCCGACGTGGTCAGCCGAACCGTGGGGTTGCTGCTGGTCACCGGCGTCACGGCGGCGGTGTCCTGGGTGGTGGTGCCGCAGGCCGCGTGGATCTCCGCCGCGCTCGCCGGAAGCGCGCTGGCCAGCCTGGCCCTGGTGCTCGTCATCTCGCTGAAGCAGATCACCAGCCCGCCGGTCATCATCGGGTACGCGGTGCTTCAAGGGCTGCTGCTCGGGGTGGCCAGCCGCGCCTTCGAACTGGTCTATCCGGGCATCGTGGCGCAGGCGGTGGTGGGGACGTTCGGCGTCTTCCTCGGCATGGCAGTGCTCTACCGGGCCCGGCTGGTACGCGCCACTCCGCGCCTGGCCCGGCTGGTCATCGGCACGCTCGTCGGGATCGTGGCGATCGGCCTGGTCAACCTGTTCGCGTACCTGTTCACCGGGCGGCAGGGGGTGGTCGTCTACAGCCTCAGCGACCGGGTGGGCTGGCTGCCGTACCTGTTCTCGGTGGTGGCGATCATCGCGGGCGCGCTCAGCTTCATCCTCGACTTCGACCTGGTCGAGCGGTCGGCCGCGAACCGGCTGCCCCGCCGCTACGCCTGGTACTGCGCCTTCGGTCTGCTGGTCGGGTTGATCTTCCTGTACTGGCAGATCCTCCGCCTGCTCAGCTACGTGCGCCGCTGACAGTTCCGGCTGGCCACGCCGCGGCCCGGGGCAGCCGTAGACTCGGCGGCGATGAGCGCAGCGGAACTGGACCGGGCCGTGACCCTGCTGGTCCGACAGGTGGGGCACTGGCAGCAGCCGCGCTGGTCGGCCAAGGCCGACGGCGGCAACGTCTCCCGCGCCGACCTCATGCACAAGCTGGTCCAGGAGATCGCCAACCTGGCCGCCGACGCGGCCGGTGAGCCGCGCCGCGAGGTGCCCCGCCTCCCCAGCGACCTGGCCCTGCCCGATCAGCTCCGCGTGGTCGCCGCCGACCTGATCCTCGCCGACCCGCCCGGGCCGGTGCTCACCGAGGCCACCGCTCAGGTGACCCGAACCCGCACCGCC
>NZ_WBKS01000089.1:0-24426 GCF_008868145.1 Micromonospora sp. AMSO1212t | reverse complement strand
TGACTCGGGTGTGGCTCGGGGGCGGGCCGGGATGGCTGTGGACCAGGGTGAGGCGGTCGGCGGGCCACTCCGGACCGGCGTATTCGTCCAGGGTCGCCAGGTCGGCGCGCAGGTCTGCCTCGGGCACCCGGTCGCCGGGGCGGGCGATGGTCAGGTGTGGCCGGAACGGCTTGTCGTCGCAGGGCAGCCCGGCTCCGCGCAGCCCGCCGCGGATCGAGCGGGCGAGCGCGTCGAGCGCCTCGACCTCGCCGCGCACGTCCACCCAGAGCACAGTGGACCGGCCCTGACCGAAACTGCCGCCACCGGCGAGGCGTAGCCGCGGGGAGCGAGCCGACCGGGCGGCCGAGGCGAGCGCCGACTCCACATCGGGCAGCCGGACGTCCGGCACCTCACCGAGGAAGGCGAGCGTGAGGTGCAGATTCGCCGGGTCGGCGAGCCGGGCGTGGCGGGCGGACGCGACCCGCAGGCCCTTGATCCGGGCGGTCAGGTCCGCGACCGCCACGGCAGGCGGGTAGATCGCCGCGAAGAGACGCACCCGGTCAGCGGTGCCGCTGGTGGTGCGCGGCGCGGGCGGCCGGCAGGGTCAGCCCGGCGGCGTGCAGCAGCCCTTCGACGCGTACCCGCTCGATCTCCCGGTCGACGCCGTCCAGCTCGGCCAGGTGCTCGGCGATGCCGAGCGCGTGGCAGGCGGCGCGCAGCCGTTCGTCGTACGCCTCGATGACGGCGCCGTGCCACACCACGCTGCGATCGGCGGCGGCGAGCCGGTGACCGCCGAGCCGGCGCAGGTCGGTGGCGAGTTGTTCGAGCGGACGGCGGCCGTCCTTGTCGAACTCGGTGAGGTCGATGTCGCGAGTCAGCGCCTCGGCCTCGATGGCCCGGTCGAGCCGCGCGATGGTACGGCGTTCCCGGCGCTGCTCCCGCCACTCGGCCCATCCGCAGGCGACCCGATCGATGATCTCGTCGGCGCAGAACAGCATCGCGAACAGGGCAGGCAGGCAGCAGACGGCGAGGATCGCCAGAGCCAGCAGCAGTCCCTGCCCCACTTCCACACATCGACGCTAAGCCCTGCCGCACCGGCCCGCCACCCGTTTGGGTAATCGGGCCGGTACGACCGGCTATGTGGGGCTACTTGGCTCCGGGCGACACCACGTAGAAGCGGGGCATGGGCAGCACCCGCATGCGCAGCCGGGCGCCGGAGCGGCGCAGCTGCCAGGTGAGCGCCAGCAGCGCGGCGGTGAGCGAGATCAGACCGCCGGCCCAGATGCTCGCGCCCGCGCCGTACGTCTCGGCGACCCAGCCGATCAGCGGCGCGCCGACCGGGTTGGTGCCCAGGAACACCAGCACCCACAGCGCCATCACCCGTCCCCGGAAGGACGCGTCGACACCGAGCTGTACGCGCTGGTTGGCGGCCTGGGCGAAGTAGATCATGAAGAACCCGGCGGGCAGCAGCAGCGTCACGACCAGCCAGTACGCCGGGGCGAGCCCGACGAGCGTGCCGAAGACCGCGCAGCCGATCGCGGCGCCGAGCACGAGCCAGACCGAGGGCCGGCTGCGCCGTCCGGTGCCGGCCAGCGCCCCGACCAGCGCGCCGGCCGCGAGGGCGGTGCTGAACAGGCCGAACGAGGCGGCGCCGGTGTTGAACACGGTCTTCGCGAGCGCGGCGAGGGTGAGCTGGAAGTTGAACAGGCTCATCCCGATCACCGACATGAGGACCATCGGCAGCAGGATGTCGGGGCGGCGTGCCACGTACCGGAGGCCGTCGACGACCCGGGCCTGGTCCCGCTCGCCGACCGGCGGCAGGTCCTTGCGGTGCAACTCGTCGGTACGCATCCGGACCACGTTGACCAGCGGGGCGATCGAGCTGAGCGCGGTGACCAGGAAGACCGGGCCGACGTCGACGACGGCGATGGCCAGACCGGCGACGGCGGGGCCGACGATCCGGGCGGAGTTGAACACGGCTGCGTTGAGCGAGAGCGCGTTCGGCAGCAGCGGCATGCCGACCAGCTCGGAGACGAACGCCTGGCGGACCGGCGTCTCGACCGCGTTGGCGACGCCGAGCAGGGCGGCGAACGTGAAGACGTGCCAGAGCTGCACCAGGCCGGTGAGGACCAGGACGCTCATGCCCAGCGCGAGCACGGTCCAGAACGCGTTCGCGACGAAGAGCAGCATCCGCTTGTCGTAGCGGTCGGCGAGCCGGCCGGACAGCAGCGTGAGCAGGAGTACGGGCGTGAACTGCAACGCGGTGACCACGCCGAGCGCGGTCGCGGAGTTGTCGCTGAGCTCGAGGACGAGCCAGTCCTGGGCGATGAACATCATCCAGACGCCGATCAGTTTGATCAGCTGTCCGGTGGCGAAGAGTCGATAGTTTCGGACTCGTAGGGACTGGAACATCGTGCTCAGCTTGGCCTGCACTCTAGGTGCGCCTCCTTGCGTCGGTACGCTTCATCCACAGCTGACGAAGCGAACCGCGGGCGGCGGTGTCAGGCGCGAGCGATGCCCTGGAGGATGTCCGCGGCCCGCCGTAGCGTTTCGCGTTCGTCCTCGGTCAGCGCGGCCAGCCGGGTGGCCAGCCACTCGTCACGGGCCTGATCGAACTGTTCGAGCACGGCCCTTCCCCCTTCGGTCGCCGCCAGGATGACCTGCCGTCCGTCGGTCGGGTGGGGGGTACGCTGCACGAGGCCGCGCTCCTCCAACTTCGAGACGATCTTCGTCATCGTGGGCGGCTGCACCCGTTCGACATCAGCCAGTTCCCGCGGCGTGAGGGCGCCCGCCAGATTGAGGCTGGTGAGCGCCGACAGCTGGGTGACCGTGAGGTCGCCGACCGGCCGGGCCTGTCGGACCCGCCGGTTGAGCCGGGTGATCGCATTTCGCAGCTGAGGGGCCAGCTGCGCCGGTGGCACGCGTTTCGCCGTCACCGTCCGCTCCGTCACACTCGTTAGCTTAACTAATGAGCCTGGCTAACGACATGCGTTATGACCAGGCTCACCAGCGTCAGAGCAACACGGACTCGACCGGCCCGCGCAGGAAGTACACGATGAACAGCACGGCGACCCCGTACAGGAGCGGGTGGACCTCGCGGGCCTTACCCTTCGCCACCTTCAGCAGCACGAAGCTGATCACGCCGGCCCCGATGCCGTTGGAGATCGAGTAGGTGAACGGCATGAGCGCGATGGTGAGGAACGCCGGGATGGCGATCTCGTAGTCGGTCCAGTCGATCGTGCGGACCGCCGTCATCATCAGGAAGCCGACCACCACCAGCGCCGTCGAGGCGGCCTCGAACGGCACGATCAGCGACAGCGGCGCCAGGAACATGGCGAGCAGGAACAACGCGCCGGTGACCAGGTTGGCCACCCCGGTCCGGGCGCCCTCCGCGACACCTGCGGCGCTCTCGATGTACGACGTGTTGCTGGACACCGAGGCGGCGCCACCCGCGGCGGCGGCGATCGAGTCGACGAGCAGGATCTCCTTGGCCTTCGGCGGGGTGCCCGTCTCGTCGAGCATGTCCCCCTCCTGGCCGATCGCGACCATCGTGCCCATGGTGTCGAAGAAGTCCGTGATCAGCAGCGTGAAGATGAACATCAGCGGCACCAGCCAGCCGACCCGGCTCCACGAGTTGAGCACGTTGAACTGGCCCAGCAACGACAGGTCGGGCAGGTCCACGATCTGTTTGGGCAGCTCGGGCACGTTCAGCGCCCAGCCCTTCGGGTTCGGCTTGCCGTCGACGAAGGACGGGCCGACGTTGGCGATCGCCTCGACCACGATGGCCAGCACGGTGGAGGCCAGGATGCCGATCAGGATCGCGCCCCGGACCCGGCGTACCACCAGGACCAGCGTGATCAGCAGGCCGACCACGAAGACGAGCATCGGCCAGCTGACGATCTTGCCGTTGATGCCCAGCCCGACCGGCACCGTGGAGTTCGCCGCGTCCGGCACGCGCCGGACGAAACCGGCGTCGACCAGGCCGATGATCGTCAGGAACAGACCGATACCGACGCCGATCGCGGTCTTGAGCTGCGTCGGCACCGAGCGGAACACAGCGGTACGCAGTCCGGTGAGCACGAGGATGCCGATCAGCACACCCTCGATGACCACCAGGCCCATCGCGTCCGCCCAGGTCATCTGCGGCGCGATCTCGTATGCGACGAGCGCGTTCACGCCCAGGCCGGCCGCGAGCGCGATCGGGAACCGGGCCACCACGCCCATCAGGATGGTCATCAGGCCGGCGACGAGCGCGGTCGCCGCGGCGAGCGCCGGAATGGCCAGCGAACGGCCGTCGCCGTCCTTCCCGCTGCCCAGGATCAGCGGGTTCAACACCACGATGTACGCCATCGTGAAGAACGTGGCGAAACCGCCTCGCAGCTCCCGGCTCAGCGTGGACCCACGCTCCGAGATCAGGAAGAAGCGGTCGAAGGCGTTACGTGGATGCGCGGGATCGGGCGGCGTGCCGTGATCCGGCGGCGGAGCAATGGACATCGGGTCCTCATCTAGGTCATCGGCCGGGTTTTGTCGCGCGCATCGTCCCAGATCACCTGGCAGACAGGGAAGAACGATCACGTACGCTGGGCCCGTGTCACAGGAGCAACAGCCGCGGCCGGAGCCGCTCGACCCGCCGATGGTGCCGTTCGCCGTCGCCGGGCTGATCGCCTGGGCGGTGGCCGGCCTGGTGCTACTGGCCTTCTTCCGGGACTGGCTCACCGAATCCGGGCGTCAGAACTGGCTCTGGACCTGCCTGGCCGGTTTCCTGTGGGGCTTCCCCGGCCTGGCGACGATGATGCGGCACGACGCCAACCGGCGTCGCCGCCGCGCGGCCGCCGCACAGCGACAGCCCTGACCCGTCAGGGGTGGCCGTACGGCTCCGCCGGCTCGGCCGTCGCCACCGAGCCCGGTGCCCGGCTGACGGTCATCGCCTCGACCGCGCTGTCGTCGTACACCGTGGGCAGCTCGTCGACGGACGTCTCGGCCGCTTCGATCATCGTCTCCGAGTGCGCGCCGCACCCGTGGTCGGCGCTCACCACCCGGCCGTCGTCCGGGGCGTAGAAGTTGCCGCAGGCGCCGAACGCCAGGCGCAGCGAACCGGCGAGCGGCAGGTAGAAACCGCAGGTGCCGCAGCGGGCGGCGGCCGGCGCGGCGACCGAGATCGCGGCGTCCGGGCCGTGGTCGCCGTCGTACCAGCGCTGGGCGGCCTCGGCGCGGCCCTCCCGGGACAGCACCCGGGCCCGGCCCAGGCCCAGCTCCCAGGCGGTCTCCTCCACGGCCGGGTCGTCGGAGAGCAGGTAGCCGGGGGCGAGCCGCTCGTCGTCGGCCGGGGTGGGCAGCAGGTCGCCCGGGCCCAGGTCGCCCGGCTTGAGCCGCTCCTGCCAGGGCAGCCAGCCCGGAGCGAGCAGCGCGTCCGGGCCGGGCAGCAGCACCGTCTCGCAGATGGTGACGTGCCGGCTGCGCGGCACCCGGGTCACCGTGACGGCCCAGCGCCAGCCGCGGTAACCGGCCATCCGGCATTCGAAGTAGTGGGTGACGACCCGGTCGCCCTCGGCGACCGCCTGGAGATGATCGCCGATGTCGGTCGGCTCCACCTCGGTGATCGCGTCGCGGGCCACCTCGACGGCGGCGGCGCAGACCTGGTCGAGCCGGGGAGCGCGGGCGGAGGCGGGCCTGGTCACCCGACCATTGTTCCCCATGCCCGTCCACGGGCGACAGGCACTCCCCGGAGTCATTGTCTCCGGGTGATGCGGCACACGCCGAGCGGATGGGCGAGGATGGGACGCATGGCGCTGTCCTCCCGCTCCGGCCGCTCCTTCCTCGGGCGGACCGTCGGCACCGGCATCCGCGCCACCCGGCTGCTGCTGCGGGGCTCGCTGCACGGCGGGCGCTGGATGACCCGGCGGGCCGGCACCGCCCGGGCCCGCAGTGCCGGCAACGAGGTGGGCATGGTCCGCCTGTTCGACCTGCACGCCGTCTCCTGCGCCGGTGACACCCTCATCGCGATCGGCCTGGCCGGGACGATCTTCTTCGACGTGCCGCTGGGCGAGGCGCGCAACAAGGTCGCCCTCTACCTGCTGGTGACCATGGTCCCGTTCGCCATGCTCGCCCCGGTGGTCGGCCCGCTGCTCGACCACTTCCGCCACGGCCGGCGGTACGCGCTGGCCACCACCATGCTGGGCCGGGCGTTCCTGGCCTGGCTGATCTCCGACTACATCGGCGGCTTCGGGCTCTACCCGGCGGCGTTCGGCGTGCTCGCGCTCTCCCGGGCGTACGGGGTGGCCCGCTCGGCGGCGGTCCCCCGGCTGCTCCCGGAAGGGCTGGGGCTGTCCCAGGTCGGGGCGCGCGCGAGCGTCTACGGCACGGTGGCCGGTGCGCTCGTCGCGCCGATCGGGCTGGCCGCGTTCTGGTTCGGGCCGCAGTGGCCGCTGCGGGTCGCCTCGGTGATCTTCCTGATCGGCATGGTGATCTCGCTCCGGCTGCCGCCGAAGGCCGACTCCGAGCCGCCGGAGCGGATGCCGCACCCGTTGCGCGCACTGCGCCGCCGCGACGGCGAGCGCCCGCTGGGCCGGGGCCGCCCCAGCGGCCGGCTGGTGATCGCCACGCTGATCGGCGCCGCGGCGCTGCGCGGGCTCTACGGCTTCCTGCTGCTGTTCCTGGCCTTCGCGATCAAGGCCGGTGACCTGACCACCGACTTCTTCGGCCGGGATCTCGGCGCCCAGGGCGCGCTGGGCCTGGTCGGCGGCGCGCTGGCGGTCGGCACGTTCCTGGCCACCGCGATCGGCACCCGTCTGCGCATCCACCGGCCGACGGCGCTCCAGTCCAGCGGCACGATAGTGGTGGCCGGTGTGGCGGTGCTCGCCGCGCTGAAGTTCTCGCTGCCGATGGTGGCGCTGCTCTGCCTGGTGGCCGCGATGATGAGCGGGATCGCCAAGCTGACGGTGGACGCCTCGATCCAGGAACGCATCCCGGAGCGGCTGCGCGCCAGCTCGTTCGCGCACTCGGAGACCGCACTGATGCTGGCGTTCGTGGCCGGGGGCGGGCTCGGGCTGGTGCCGTTCACCGGGCTGATCGGCGTGACGGTCGCCGCCGCGGTGGCCGCGCTGGTGGCCGTACGCGGAGTGCTGGTCGCCGGCAAGCTGCGCGGTGAGCACCTGGCCGGCCGGCCGCTCGGCGACGAGGAGCTGGCGGCGGAGCAGGCCACCCGGGCCGAGGAACCGGCCGCCACCTCGTTCGACGATCCGGCGCCCACGTCACCGGCGCCCCAACGCGCCGGCCCGCCGGACGACGACGGGCTGGCGCCGCCCGGCTTCCACATCTACCGGCCGTCCTCCTCGGTGGGCGGTCCCGGCGCCGTGGAGGACACCGAGCGGCGCGATCCCCGGGGGCCGGTGGCGTGAGCGGCTTGCTCGTGGTCACGGCCGTGCCGGCCGAGGCCGAGGCGATCCGTGCCGGGCTCGCCGCACCGGACCGGACGACATCGCGCGTGACTCCGCCGGATGTGACGGTGCTGCCGGTCGGGGTCGGCCCGGCCGTCGCCGGGGCCGCCACGGCACGGCTGCTGGCGCTGGCCGAGGCGGCCGGGCGGCCGTACCGGGCGGTGGTCAGCGCCGGCATCGCCGGTGGGTTCGCCGGCCGGGTCGCGGTGGGCGGCACGGTGCTCGCCGACCGCAGCGTCGCCGCCGACCTCGGCGCCGAGTCGCCGGGCGGTTTCATCCCGGTCGAGGACCTGGGCATGCCTCCCGAGCTGCTGGGCGGCGGCCGGACCGTGCCCGCCGATCCGGGCCTGCTGGCCCGTCTGCGCGCCGCGCTGCCGGGGGCCACGGTCGGCACGGTGCTCACCGTCAGCACGGTGACCGGCACCGCCGCCAGCACCGCGGCGCTCGCCGAACGGCACCCGGACGCGGTGGCCGAGGCCATGGAGGGGTACGGCGTGGCGGTCGCTGCCGCCCAGGCCGGTGTGCCCTTCGCCGAGCTGCGGACCGTCTCCAACCCGATCGGTCCGCGCGACCGGAGCGCGTGGCGCATGCGCGAGGCGTTCGCCGCGCTCACCGCCGCCGCTGCCGCCCTCCACTGATCTTGTCCACCTGTGGACAAGCCTGTGGACAACTCGTCGGGCTGGGGACGGACGGCCTCAGACCGTGATGACGACCTTGGCTCGCGCGTGCTCGGCTTCGAGGTAGCGGACGGCCTCGGGCACCTCGTGCAGCGCGTAGGTGCGGTCGACGACCGCCGTGAGGCGGCCGGCCTCGGCGTGCTCGCGCAGCGCGTCGAGGTGCGCCCGGCCGGGTGACGTGGCGAGGACGACGACGCGCTGCCGGACGAACGGCGCCAGCAGCCGTCCCCGCGCCAGCAGCCCGATGGGGCCGAGCAGGCTGCCGCCGCGGTAGACGCCGCCGCCGGAGAGCACGAGCGTCCCGGCCGGCGTGAGCGCGCGCCGCAGCGCGGTCAGGGAGCGGTTGCCGACCAGGTCGAACACCACGTCGTGGCGGTCTCCCGCGCCGGTGAAGTCGTCGCGGGTGTAGTCGACCACGTGGTCCGCGCCGAGCGAGCGGACCAGCGCGACGTTGCGGGTGCTGCACACGCCGGTCACCGTCGCGCCGAGCGCCTTCGCCAGCTGGACGGCGAGCGTGCCGACACCGCCGGAGGCCCCGTTGATCAGGACGCGGTGACCGGGCCGGACCTGCCCGGCGTCGCGCAGCCCCTGGAGCGCGGTGACGCCTGCCAGCGGCAGGGCCGCCGCCTGCGCCGGCGTCAGGTTCGCGGGACGCGGCGCGACCAGGTGCTCGGGTACGCGCACGTACTCGGCGAACGCGCCGTCGGCCTCGCCCAGGTCGCCGAAGACGGCGTCGCCGGGGCGTACCTGCCGCACCTGGGCGCCGACGGCCTGGACCCGGCCGGCGAAGTCGCGGCCACGGACGCGGGCCCGGGGCCGCCCGAGGCCGAGCGCCAGCCGCGACAGCCGGGGGTCGCCGCGCATGACGTGCCAGTCGTACGCGTTCAACGCGGCGGCCTCGACCCGGACGAGGACGTCACCGGGGCCGGGCGCGGGCGTCTCGACGTCGGCGAGCGTGAGTGTCTCCGGGGGGCCGTACCGGTCCTGGACGATCGCCTTCATGTCCCACTCCCTCCCAGGTGTACGGCGTACACCCTGATGGAACCAGGCTAGGTGTACGGCGTACACCAGTCAAGGCGGTTACTGTGTCAACGGCCACCGGGAGGACTGGGGACGACATGGCTGAGCAGGTGGAGACGGTGCGCCGGGCACCCCTGACCAGGGATCGCGTCCTGCGTGCCGCCGTCGCGCTCGCCGACCGGACCGGGATCGAGTCGCTCAGCATGCGCAACCTCGCGCAGGATCTGGGCGTCGTGCCGATGGCCCTGTACAAACACGTCACCAACAAGGACGAACTGCTCGACGGCATGATCGACATCGTCGTCGCGGAGATCGACCCGCCGGCCACCGGCGACTGGAAGCAGGCGATCCGCCGCCGCGTCCTGTCGGCGCGGCGGATGCTGCTCCGCCACCCCTGGGCCTCGCTGGCGATCGAGTCCCGGGCCATGGCCACACCGGCCGTGCTCGCCTACCTCGACTCGACTGTCGGCGCGTTGCGGGCGGGCGGGTTCTCCACCGACCTGGCCCACCACGTCATGCACGCGCTGGGCAGCCGGGTGCTGGGCTTCAGCCAGGAACTGTTCGACGCCTCCCGGCAGGCCGGCCGGTCCGGCGCGACGGTGCCCGAGGCGCCGGCCGATCTGCCGCCGGAGATGGCCGCCCGCTTCCCCAACCTCGCGGCCATCGCCACGGCGGCGTCCCACGACGGCGACTCCGTCGTCGGGCCGGGCTGCGACGACCAGTTCGAGTTCGAGTTCGCGCTGGACCTGCTGCTGGACGGCATCGAACGGCTGCACCGGGACGGCTGGACGTCACACCGGACGCCGTGACGGGCGGGCCGGGCGCCGGGGTTACGGTGGGACCGTGGCGCTCTCCCTGGCGATCTCCCCCTGCCCCAACGACACGTTCGTCTTCGACGCCCTGGTGCACGGCCGGGTGCCGGGTGCGCCGCCGGTGGAGGTGACCTACGCGGACGTCGACGTCACGAACACCGCCGCCGAGCGGGGCGCGTTCGACCTGGTGAAGGTCAGCTACGCCGCGCTGCCCTGGCTGCTCGACGACTACCACCTGCTGCCCTGCGGCGGCGCGCTGGGCCGCGGCTGCGGCCCGCTGGTGCTGACCCGGGGTGACCGGACCGACCTGTCCGGCGCGACGGTGGCGGTGCCCGGCGAGCGGACCACCGCGTACCTGCTGTTCCGCCTCTGGGCGGCCGACCAGGCCCCGGCGCGCATCGAGGTGGTGCCGTTCCACGAGATCATACCGGGCGTGGCCGCCGGCCGGTACGACGCGGGCCTCGTCATCCACGAGGCGCGCTTCACCTACCCGCGGCACGGGCTGACCGCTCTGGTCGACCTGGGCGAGTGGTGGGAGGGCGACACCGGGCTACCGATCCCGCTCGGCGCGATCCTGGCCCGCCGGGGCACTCTCGACCCGGTCGAGGCCGCCGCGTGGATCCGCGAGTCGGTACGCCAGGCGTGGGCCGACCCGGAGGCCAGCCGCGAGTACGTCCTCGCGCACGCGCAGGAGATGGAGCCCGACGTGGTGGACCGGCACATCGGCCTCTACGTCAACGAGTTCACCGCCGACCTGGGAGAGGCCGGCTTCGCCGCCGTGGAGGCGCTGCTGGGCCGGGCCGCCGACGCCGGGCTCGTGCCTCAGACCTCCAGCTCGCGCGCCACCGCGTGGACCAGCTGAGCGATCTTCTGGGCAGCCTTGCGGTCCGGGAAGCGACCCCGGCGCAGGTCCGGCTGCACCTTCGCCTCCAGCACCTTGATCATGTCTTCCACCAGGCCGTGAAGTTCCTCCGCCGGCCGGCGGCGCAGCTCCGCCACCGACGGCGGGGCCTCCAGCAGCTTGACCCCCATCGCCTGGGCGCCCCGCCGGCTGTCCACCACGCTGAAATCGACCCGCTGGCCACCCTTCAGGTCGGCGACACCCGCCGGTAGCGCGCCCTTCGGCAGGAACACGTCGCCACCCTCGTCACTGGTGACGAACCCGTACCCCTTGGCGGCGTCGTACCACTTCACTCGACCCGTCGGCACCTGTTGAACCCCGCTCCACTCGAACCGTCTACCCCTCCAAGGCTAGCCCGATGATCCGGTCCAGCGCCCTCGGGAATTCGACGAGATCATCAAGCACCAGGTACGCCCCGGCCTCGGTCAGTTCGGCGGCCGAGCAGGGGCCGGTCGCCACTGCCACGCCCGGGATTCCCGCGGCCCGCGCGGCGGCCATGTCGGCCACGTGGTCGCCCACGTACAGCGTCGCGCCGTGCTCCCGCAACGCGACCGCCTTCTGCTCGGCGAACACGTCCCCGGCCAGCTCGTCCACGGGCAGCCCGAGGTGGTCCAGGTGCAGCTTCGCCAGCCGGCCCATCTTCGCCGTCACCACCATCGTCCGGCCGCCGCGCGCCTGCACCCCGCGCAGCGCGGCCTCCGCACCCGGCATCGGCACGGTCGGGGTGATCGCGTATGCCGGATACAGCTCCCGGTAGAGCGTCACCGCCTCCTCCACCCGCTCCGGCGGGAACCAGTGCGCCAGCTCGGTACGCAGCGGCGGGCCCAGCCGCGAGACGGCCAGTTCCCCGTCCACGTGCACGCCCGTGCGCGCGGTCAGCGCCCGGAACGCGGCGGCGATCCCGGGGCGGGAGTCGACCAGGGTCATGTCGAGGTCGAAGCCGACCATCAGCGGAGGCATGCCGAGAACCTACCCAGCGGGCTAGCGTGGTACGACGATGACCACCTCACTCGCCGACCACCTGCGGGCCCTCCCCGACGAGTCGCTTGCCGCCCTGCTCCAGCTGCGGCCGGACCTCGTCGTGCCGGTGCCGGCCGACGTGTCCGCCCTCGCCCTGCGCGCCCAGTCCCGGGTCTCCGTGGCCCGGGCGCTCGACGGGCTGGACCAGTTCACCCTCCAGATCCTCGACGCCGCCCGGCTCACCCGGGGCCCCGAGGGCGCCACCTCCACCGACCAGATCCTGGCCATGGCCACCGCCGGGCCGCAGCCGCCCGCACCGACGGCGGTCCGCGCCGCCGTCGACCGGCTCCGGGCCCGGTTCCTGCTGTACGGCCCCGAGCACGACCTGTGCGTGGCCGGCGGCATCGACGAGGTGTCCCCGTACCCGGCAGGGCTGGGCCGACCGGCGGCCGAGCTGGACCCGCGCGCGGCGGCGCTCTGCGCGGACCCGGCGAAGCTGCGACGGACGCTGCTGTCCGCGCCGCCCTCGGCCCGCGCGGTCCTGGACCGGCTCGCCGCCGGGCCACCGGTCGGGACCGTGGCCCCCGGTGCGCTGGAGGCCCCCGCCACCGGCGCCGAGGACGTGCTCCCGCCCGACCTCGTAAACGGCGGCGCGCCGACCGGCTCCCCGATCCGCTGGCTCGTCGAGCACCGGCTGCTGGTGCGAATGTCGGGCGGCCGCAACGGCACAGTCGAACTGCCCCGCGAGGTGGGCCTCGTGCTGCGCCGCGACTCCGGCCCGCTCGGCCCGCTGCGCACCAGCCCGCCGGTGGTCTCCGGCCCGCCCCGCGAGGTCAAGTCCGTCGACTCGGCCGGGGCCGGGCAGACCATGGAGGTGGTCCGGCACACCGAGGCGATGCTGGAGGCGCTGACCGCGGAGCCGGCGCCGGTGCTGCGTTCCGGTGGCGTCGGCGTCCGCGACCTGCGCCGGCTCGCCCGTGGCCTAGGGCTGGACGAGCCGGCCACCGCACTGCTGTTCGAGGTGGCGTACGCGGCCGGGCTGACCGGGGAGATGGAGCTGAGCGGCGCGGCCACCACCCGGTACGGCGGCGACCAGCAGATCCTGCCCACCGGCGGGTACGAAGTGTGGCGCGCGGCGTCGCTGGCCCAGCGCTGGGAGCAGCTCGCCCGCGCCTGGATGTCGATGCCCCGCCAGGCCGGCCTGATCGGGCAGCGCGACGACCGGGACCGGCCCATCTCGGTGCTCTCCGCCGAGGCGGAACGGGCCGGCGCGCCGGCCGCCCGGCGCGCGGTGCTGGCCGTGCTGGCCGACCTGCCACCCGGTACCGCACCGACCACCGACGAGGTGCTGGAGCTGCTGGACTGGCGCGCTCCCCGGCGGGCCCGGGGGCGGGAGACGGCGCACCGGGAGGTGCTGGCCGAGGCCGCCACGCTGGGCGTGACCGGGCTCGGCGCGCTCACCTCGTACGGGCGGCTGCTGCTCGCCGAGCTGACCGAGGCCGACGAGCGCGGTGACGACCCGCTCGGGCTGCGCTCCGACGCCGAGTCGGGCGACGCGTCGACGACCGTACGGGCGCTGGACGGGCTGCTGCCCGCGCCGGTCGACCACGTGCTGGTGCAGGCCGACCTGACAGTGGTGGTGCCCGGACCGCCCGACCCGGCGCTCGCCGGCGAGCTGGACGTGGTGGCCGAACACGAGTCGGCGGGCGGAGCCAGCGTGCACCGGGTCACCACGGCGAGCATCCGGCGGGCGCTCGACGCCGGGTACACCGCGGACGACCTGCACGCGCTGTTCCGCCGCCGGTCGCGTACCGCGGTGCCGCAGGGCCTGACCTATCTGGTCGACGACGTGGCCCGCAAGCACGGCGGGCTGCGCGTCGGGGCGGCCGGCGCGTACGTGCGCAGCGACGACGAGGCGCTGCTCAGCGAGGTGCAGGCGGACCGGCGACTGGAGCCGCTGGCGTTCCGCCGGCTCGCGCCCACGGTGCTCGTCACGCCGTACCAGGTCAACCGGATGCTGACCGCGTTGCGCGACGCCGGGTACGCCCCGGTGCCCGAGGACGCCAGCGGAGCGATGGTGCTGGCGCGGACGAAGACCCGGCGGGCGCCGACCCGTACCGCGATCGGCCGTGCGGTGGATCCGCTCGCCACGCCGAAGCTGCCGATGCCCCGCCTGCTCGGCGTGGTGGAGCAGATCCGCCGGGGCGAGGCGGCGGCCCGTGCGGCACGGCGGGCCCCGGCGGTGGTCCGCGGCGCCCCGGCGGCGGGTGGGCCCACGCCTGTGTCCGGGCACGGCGACGCGCTGGCGGTGCTCCAGCAGGCGGTACGGGACAAGGCGCTGGTCTGGGTGGGCTACGTCGACGCGCACGGGGCGACCGCGTCCCGGCTGGTCCGCCCGGTGTCCATCGGCGCCGGCTACCTGCGCGCCGAGGACGACCGGACGGAGATGCTGCACACGTTCGCGCTGCACCGGATCACGGCCGCCGTGCTGGAGGAGTGAGCTACTCCCCGTTGCGCCGCAGCGTGCTGATCACCGACACGGCCAGCAGCAACGCGAACGCGGCACCGGCCGACTCGCCCACCGAGTCGACGAAGCCCTGCTGCTGCACCAGCAGCCCGAACAGGAACCAGCCGAACACCCCCGCTGCGGCGGCCGCGTAGGCGAGCAGGACCGCCGTGGGCACCTCCTGCTGCCGCGTCCGCTCGTCCGCGGGAAGCACGTCCTGGTCAACGGTCATGACAGTCCCTCCCCGTCCCGGCATGGACCCGGCTTCCAGGGTTGCACCAACCGGAGCGCGCGGACAGGGGTTAAAACCCTGATCCGGGCGGTCCGGTCACGGGTAGGGGCGGGCTCGGCTGCCGTGCCGGCCGGTTCAGGTGCCGGGGCGGCGGCCGATCACGACCACGCGGGTGCCGACCGAGCCCAGCTCCCACAGGCGCACCGCGTCGCGGTGCAGCAGGTTGACGCAGCCGTGCGAGCCGATCGCGCCGTTGTGCAGGTAGGTGGTGGTCTCGTGGAAGCCGATCCCGCCGTTGAACTGCTGCCAGTACGGCAGCCACACCTCGTACGGGTTGGACCACTCGCGCGGGTTCTTCCGGCCCACCGAGTACGTGCCGGCCGGGGTGGCGTAGCCGGACATGCCCGTACGGGTGACTGTCGGGCCCATCACCACGGTGCCGCCGCGCATCGCCCAGACCGTCTGCCGGGTCAGGTCGACGCAGAAGGTGAGCCGGGAACCGGCCTTGCACCGCGCGGTGTCGGTGCCGGCGAGCCGCTTCGCCACGTCGTAGGTGGTGGGGCCGGCACGGCCGGAGGACGGGCTGATCCCGTACCGGATCTGGAACTTCTTGATCGCGGCGCAGTCGGCGGCGGACTGCTCGCCGTCCACTGTCAGCGTCCCGAAGCCGCCCAGCCGGGTCAGGTAGGTCTCCACGGCCCGCTGGTGCTCCCCCTGCGGGCACCCGGCGGACGCGCTGGGCTTCGGCTTGGGCTTCGTCGTCTTCGTCGCTTCGGGCGACCGGGAGGGTTTCGGCGAGGCCGTCCGGCTCGGCTGCGCCGACGGGGACGTGACCGGCTGTTCCGGCGTTGGCGACGCGCTCGCCCCCGATGCTCCCTCCGTCAGCCCGACCGGGCCGGGGGTGCTCCCCCCGGCGCCGTCCGCCTGCGGATCGAGCGCGCAGGCGCCGACACCGACCAGCACGACCACTGCCAGGGCGGTGGCCCGGGCGAGAATCCGGACACGCTGCATGGGCCCTCCCTGGACAGTTGTCCCGCTTGCTAGACGTGTGGGACGAGTATGACGTTGCCTGTCCAGCGAGACTTTTTTGCGGCACCCTCCGGCGTGCAACACTGGATGGTCGGCCTGCGGCAGGTCAGCCGGGGTGGCGACGGGGTACCGGGCGGCGGGGTTCCGGGCGATGCGAGAGGACGCTGGCGTGAGCGGTGGACCACTGATCGTGCAGTCGGACAAGACGCTGCTGCTGGAGGTGGATCACCCCGACGCGCAGGCATGCCGGATGGCGATCGCGCCGTTCGCCGAGCTGGAACGCTCCCCCGAGCACGTGCACACCTACCGGCTCACGCCGCTGGGCCTGTGGAACGCCCGGGCCGCCGGCCACGACGCCGAGGGCGTCGTCGACTCGCTGATCAAGTATTCGCGCTACCCGGTGCCGCACGGCCTGCTCGTCGACGTGGCCGAGACGATGGACCGGTACGGCCGGCTCCAGCTCGCCAACGACCCGGTGCACGGCCTGGTGCTGCGCGCGCTGGACCGGGTGGTGCTGATCGAGGTGGCGAAGAGCAAGAAGCTCGCCGGCATGCTCGGCGCGAAGCTCGACGACGACACCGTCGCGGTGCACCCGTCCGAGCGGGGACGGCTCAAGCAGGCGCTGCTCAAGCTGGGCTGGCCGGCCGAGGACCTCGCCGGGTACGTGGACGGCGAGGCGCACCCGATCGAGCTGGCCGAGTCCGGCAAGGACGGCGGAAAGCCGTGGACGCTGCGGTCGTACCAGCGGGAGGCCGTGGAGGCGTTCTGGGCCGGCGGGTCCGGCGTGGTGGTCCTGCCCTGCGGCGCCGGCAAGACGCTCGTCGGGGCGGCGGCGATGGCCGAGGCGAAGGCGACCACGCTGATCCTGGTCACCAACACGGTGGCGGGACGGCAGTGGAAGCGGGAGTTGATCGCCCGCACGTCGCTGACCGAGGAGGAGATCGGCGAGTACTCGGGCGAGCGCAAGGAGATCCGCCCGGTCACCATCGCCACGTACCAGGTGCTCACCGCGCGGCGCGGCGGCGCGTTCACCCACCTGGACCTGTTCGGCGCCCGTGACTGGGGCCTGGTCGTCTACGACGAGGTGCACCTGCTGCCCGCGCCGATCTTCCGCTTCACGGCGGACCTCCAGGCCCGCCGCCGGCTCGGCCTCACCGCGACTCTGGTACGCGAGGACGGCCGGGAGGGCGACGTGTTCAGCCTGATCGGCCCGAAGCGGTACGACGCGCCGTGGAAGGACATCGAGCAGCAGGGCTGGATCGCCCCGGCGGAGTGCACCGAGGTACGGGTCACGCTCACCGACGCCGAGCGGCTGGCGTACGCGACGGCGGAGGCCGAGGAGCGCTACCGGATGGCGGCCACCGCCCGCACCAAACTGCCTGTGGTGCGGGCTCTGGTGGACCGGCACCCGTCCGAGCAGGTCCTCGTCATCGGCGGGTTCCTCGACCAGTTGCACCAGCTCGGCGAATACCTGGACGCGCCGATCGTGCAGGGCTCCACCACGAATAAGGAACGTGAGCGGCTGTTCGACGCGTTCCGCTCCGGCGAGGTGCGGACCCTGGTGATCTCCAAGGTCGGGAACTTCTCCATCGACCTGCCGGAGGCGGCGGTTGCGATCCAGGTGTCCGGCACGTTCGGCTCCCGGCAGGAGGAGGCGCAACGGCTGGGCCGGGTGCTGCGCCCGAAGGCGGACGGCCGGCAGGCGCACTTCTACACGGTGGTCTCCCGGGACACCATTGACACCGAGTACGCGGCGCACCGGCAGCGGTTCCTGGCCGAGCAGGGGTATGCGTACACGATTGTCGACGCCGACGACGTCCTCGGCCCGAAGTTGCCGACCGTCGACTGAGATCTTGTCGCGCCCGTTCGGCTGGTCCGCTCAGATCGTCAACAGACCTCCGTTTCGGGTCTGGTCCTTCACCGCGATCAGGTTTGCGACGACGTACGGGATGTTGTTCGCCTGGTGGAAATCGCTCGGGAAGTACGTGCCCAGGCGAGACACCTGGAATCGGCAGCGGATCTCCGGCACGAAGCGTGCGTACTGGTCGTTGGTGAAATACCAGAACGAGTTCTCGTTGTAGAACGCGACGTGCGTCGGGTCCTGGTACGCGCCCCGTCCGTCCGAACTGGGCGTCAGGGACAGCAGCAACCCGTTCGGGGCGAGGACCCGGTACAACTCGTTGAAGATCCCGATCTTGTCCGGGACGTGCTCGAGGAAGTCGACCGCCCGGATCACCCCGACGCTGTTGTCCGGCAGGTCGATCCCCTTCGTGACGTCACAGACGATGTCCACGCCGTCTCCGGCGCGGCGATCCAGCCCGAGGAACCCCTCCGGCTTGTTGTGTGCCGCTCCCATGTCCAGGGCCAGCAGGTCCAGCCGTTTCGCCCAGGCCAACGCGTTGAACTGGATGTTGCGGTCGTAAATCTCCACGGACCGCCGCTGGATGCGCGCGTTGACCTCAGGGTCGCGCTGGGTGTTGCGGGTGTGCATCCGTTGCAGGTAAAGGCACTTGGGGATCTGGTGGAACTCGGCCGCCTGGTACAGCCGACACATCAGGTCGAGGTCGTCGGCCACGTCGAGTTCCTCGTTGTAGCCGCCCACCTTCTCGTACAGATCCCGTCGGAACGCCCGGACGTGGTTCGGGGCGTACCAGATGTAGCTGACGTTGTGCGGCGTCGGCTCCAGCGAGTAGCAGGCCAACACCTCACGCCCGTCGACCCGCTCGTCGCGGTAGCGCCACCCGTGCGCGGCGGCGAACCGCGAGTCGTCCCGGCCGCCGTCCTCGCAGATCTGGGCCGTGTCGCTGTAGACGAAGCCCACCCCGGGGTTCGCGTCGAAGGCGGCCACGACCTCCGCCAGACAGTCGCTGCTGAGCAGGTCGTCGTCGTCGAGTTCGACGAGGATGTCCCCGTACGCCTCGGCGCAGGCCTGTCGCTTCACCGCACCGACACCGGACAGCCCGTCCCGCACCAGGAGGCGGATCCGTGGATCGTTCGCCTCGGGGCGCCACCGGGTGCCCTGGTTGAGAATGACCACCCATTCCCAGTCCGCGTACGTCTGCGCCAGCAGAGACTGCAAACAATCGTCCAGGAAGCGGGTCCGGTTGCTACCCGTGAAAACCGTGACGTGTGGCGCCTTCACCACGCGATCACCTCTTTGCCTTCTGCGGGCGGAAGTCCTCGGGGACCGCCGATGCCAGCTTCGGATCTGCATCGATCGCCGACGCGAACGCCTTCCGGGCACCCGTCCGGTCGTTCTGCTTGACGAGCATCAACCCCAGCCGCAGGTACGCCGTGGAAGCGCCCTCGTCGGCACCGACGATCTTGCGGTACAGCGCGACCGCCTCGTCCGGCTCCGCCTCCTCCAACAGGATCGCCTTGTTGTAGAGGGCGGGCCGGTAGGAGCCGTCGATCTGCAGCGCCTTGTCGTAGGCCGCCACCGCTTCGTCGGTTGCGTCACGGGACTGGGCGAGGTAGCCGAGGTTGAACCAGGCGAACTTGTTGTCCCCCTGAAGCGCGACCACCTTCTCGAAGGTTGCCTTCGCCTCGTCGGACTTGCCGGCCTGACCCTGCTCGATACCTTCCTGGAGCAGGACCTTCGGGTCCCCCTGTGCGGCCCCTGGAGCGACGGTCCCGCCGGATCCCTTCGTTGCGGGTGTCTTGTCGTCACTGCACGCACCCACCCCAGCCAGTAGTACGGAGCCGCAGGCAAGTGCGCCGAACACCTGTCGCATTCTCACTGTCTTCCTCTTCCTGCCGATCATTCTGGATGTGTGCTTCGCCGATCACGGTGCGGCGGGCGCGCAGATGACGTAGACGAGGCCGGGCTCTGTCCCCAAGAAGTTGGCCTGCCATCCGACCGGCGTATCTCCGTCTACGAGCGGGGCATCCACGTTCACGGTCCCGTTGGTGATGTAGCCGCCGCCCGTCGCCACTTCGCCGGCGGGGCAGCTGACGCTTTGGAAGCCGGTCGCAGGCTCATCAGAAGAGACGACATGAACGCCCGCCAGGACACCCTGGGCACCCTGTGGACCCTGCGGGCCGCTCGGGCCCTGCGCGCCGGTCACACCCTGTGGCCCTTGCTCACCCTGGAAACCCTGCGGACCCTGCGGACCGGACGAGCCCTGCGGACCCTGTGCGCCGGTCACACCCTGCGGACCCTGCGGACCCTGCGCACCCTGCGCACCGGGCGAGCCGGCCACACCCTGCGGACCCTGCTCGCCCTGCGGGCCAGGCGCGCCGGTCGCACCCTGCTCACCCTGGAAACCCTGCGGACCCTGCGCGCCCGTCACACCCTGCGGACCCTGCGGACCCTGCGCACCCGGCGAACCCTGCGCACCGGGCGAGCCGGCCACACCCTGCGGACCCTGCTCGCCCTGCGGGCCAGGCGCGCCGGTCGCACCCTGCTCACCCTGGAAACCCTGCGGACCCTGCGCACCGGGCGAGCCGGCCACACCCTGCGGACCCTGCTCGCCCTGCGGGCCAGGCGCGCCGGTCGCACCCTGTGGACCCTGCTCACCCTGGAAACCCTGCGGACCCTGCGCACCGGGCGAGCCGGCCACACCCTGCGGACCCTGCTCGCCCTGCGGGCCAGGCGCGCCGGTCGCACCCTGTGGACCCTGCTCACCCTGAAAACCCTGCGGACCCTGCGCACCGGGCGAGCCGGCCACACCCTGCGGACCCTGCTCGCCCTGCGGGCCAGGCGCGCCGGTCGCACCCTGTGGACCCTGCTCACCCTGAAAACCCTGCGGACCCTGCGCACCGGGCGAGCCGGCCACACCCTGCGGACCCTGCTCGCCCTGCGGGCCAGGCGCGCCGGTCGCACCCTGTGGACCCTGCTCACCCTGAAAACCCTGCGGACCCTGCGCACCGGGCGAGCCGGCCACACCCTGCGGACCCTGCTCGCCCTGCGGGCCAGGCGCGCCGGTCGCACCCTGTGGACCCTGCTCACCCTGAAAACCCTGCGGACCCTGCGCACCGGGCGAGCCGGCCACACCCTGCGGACCCTGCTCGCCCTGCGGACCGGGTGCGCCAGTCACACCCTGCTCACCCTGAAAACCCTGCGCACCCTGCGCACCCTGCGCACCCTGCGCACCCTGCGCACCCTGCGCACCGGTCGAGCCGGCCACACCCTGCGGACCCTGCTCACCCTGAAAACCCTGCGGGCCGGCAGCACCCTGGAATCCACGTGGGCCACGCCGCCCGCGCTCGCCCTGGGCGCCCTGCGGACCCTGCGGACCCACCTTGCTGCCATCATGGCGGCGCCGACCCGGCTCCTGGTCCTGCCACTGCCAACCCTGCGGATCGGACCATCCGTCGGGGCCGCCGTCTCGCACGAGGGTTGCGCCGGGCTGCCACACGCGCGCCTGCCCGGCCGGCCCGGGCGTGCCCTGGTAGCTGCGCTCGGCGCGGGCGTCGTGGACCACCTCGGCCGCCTGAGCGGGGGTCACGCCGGTGGTCATCCCGGCAATGATCATCACGGAGCTGAAGCCCGACGCGGCCTTGACGTGCCTGAGACTCGCCAGCGGCTTACGTTCCGTTTTTTCCCTCATGTCCCCTCCACCGGAACGGGTCGGCGCATCGCGATCCTGCCCAGGGCGCGCAAAAGTCACAATATCGGCGGCCGCAGTCGATACTGGGCAAAAGTAGTTTTACGCCCAAATACGCATGAGGCATCCAAGAGAGGTCCCTCCCCTGGGCATCGCCTCCGCACGCTGTGTCAGACCACCGCATGACCCCCGGACCCGTTCTTCGTCGACGGGGGTGGCCTGGACGCGCCGCGCCCTGGCCGAGTCGACCGACCGAGCCGAATTGTCCCTATATCTCGGCTGTCAGCACCTGTTCGCCGACTCCGCCTTGCCGACGTACGAACCGGCGCCTGCCGCCCTGCTCACCCAGCGGGTCCTCGACTTCCTCAGACCCCTTGAGCCGCCAGAACTGACCGCCGGACCGAAGGCGGTACGCCGACCACGGCCGCTCCGGCGCCCGCGCGATCCGTGAGGGCAGCATGCGCGGCTGCGCCGGCTACCCGCGCCCGGCCGGCACCGTGCCCGGCCTTCCCCGGGCGGATCGACTTGGCGGAACGCGCGGCGCCCGTGCGCGCACGACCGTCCGATCCCGTACGACCGGCTGACGCTCGCCCGGCGAGAAACGCCGAGGTAGGAGCGGTGGCTCCGAAGGTATGCCTCCGACCCTGATCGCACCGCTGCCGGACAAGCCGGGCCACTACGGACTCGCATTCGGAATCCGGGGACCTCGGGCGGTAGGAGCGGATTCTCGACAAGCTGCCCGCGGCCGACGCCGGGGTCCAAGGTTCAGCCTCATCGACGGGCTGGTCACGGCCGACATGGTTCTCGGCGTGCACACCGCCTGCGGCCGGACACTCAAGGACGTCTTCCAGCGGCACAGGGCCCTGCGCGGCTACCACCAGCACTACCGAGTTCGCCCGCGAGTGCCGGTCGGTGGTGGCGTGGTCGGTGCGGGAGCTGGATGCCACCCTGCCGTTCGCCAGCTGACTCGCGCACGGATTGTCGGGCCGACCCGCGCGGGCTGACCGAGACGGGCCGGCGGGCCGCCGTAGAGCGACCCGCCGGCACCGACTTCCAGTGGGCTACCCGGCGCCGCCGGCGCGGAACGCCACCCAGGCGTCGCTCATCCGGTCGGCCTGGCCCGGGGTGAACATGTTCATGCAGGAGTCCTGCGTGTAGTCCATGAAGTTGTGGATCGGGTCGAGCCCCGGCGCGGTGCAGGTGTCCGCCCCGATCGGGCAGTTGAACTGCGGCGCCGCCTCACGCGGCGTGTCCGCCACGAAGTCGCCGGACGCGGAGCAGCCGTGCGCGAACGTGTGCTCCAGCATCAGCCAGTGCCCGACCTCGTGCGTCAGCGTGTCACCGAGCGCGTACTTGCCGGCCGTGCCGCCCGGCATCGACTCGTCGAGCATCACCACGCCGTCGATGTAGTCGCGGCCGTTGTTGTAGCCCTTCGGGAAGTACGCCCAGCCGAGCAGGCCATCACCGATGTTCGCCGCGTAGACGTTCAGGGTGCGGGAGTCGCCGGTGTAGAGCGCCTTCTTCATGTCCCGCTCGTTCTTGCCCGGCACCACCGTGTACCAGGCACTGTTCACGGTCCAGGTGGTGTCGACGAGCGAGAAGCGGAACGGCGTGTCCGACGCGTCGGCCGCGGTACGACCCGCGAAGGAGTCGTTGAGCACCGTCATCTGCGCCGAGATGAGCGTGTTCCAGCGGGCCTTCTCGGCCGCGCTCAGCTCGTGGTCGGAGATCATGTGGAAGATCGTCGGCACGGTGACGCTGCCGTTGGCCAGGCGCGGCGAGTCCTTGACGACGCCGTACGCCTTGGCTTCGTTCGTCGAGTAGAGCGCCGGCTCCTTGGCGGTGGTGCCCTCGCGTACCCGAGCGGCGCTGTGCGTGTCGGTGCCGGGCTCGCACTCGGCGGCGGGAGAGGCGGTAACGGGTGCGGCCGTGGCCGCGACGGGGGCTCCGCCGGCGGTCAGGAAGGTGGCGGCGGCAGCGACGAGCACTGCCAGGTGGATCGTCGGTTTCCTGTGCATCGTTGCACCTTTCGAGAGGCATGAAAGGAGTACCGACGCGGGGTTGTCAAAGCTGCGGGTCGATGACGTCGTCGTCCCGCCATAAGACCACGTCAATGGGCATCCGCAACAGACCCCGGCGGATCCGTCGACGTCATGACGTCGGCGATGGCGCGCGCCACGCACTCGTAGTCGCGTACCAGCGGCCCGACCAGCGCACGGTCCGGCTCGAAGGCGGCTACCAGTCCGCGTACCAGATCCTGGATGCGCTGGTCCGCGCTGAGCCGCCGCCCCCGGTGCCGGCGCGCGACGCTGTGCCAGCGGCGCAGGCCGACGTCGGCGAGCCGGTCCTGGTGCTCGGGCGCGGGCACCGGGCAGCCGTTCGCCCACAGGTCGGCGAGTGCCCGCACGATCGCCGCCCGGGTCGGGTCAGTCATGGAGGTAGCGGGCGCGGCGGCCGAAGTCGCGGAAACCGAGCCTCCGGTACAGGCCGGCCGCCGGATTGTCGTCGTTGACGCATAGCCACGCGGCGTCCGCGCCCGCGCCGGCGAGGCCGCGCAGCACGCGCGCCACGAGGTACGCCCCGACCCGTCGCCCGCGCCACCCGGGCACGACGCCGACCTGGTCGATCCAGTTGTCGAGCACGGTGACGAAGCCGGCCGCCTCACCGTCCGGTCCGTGCGCCGACAGCGTCAACTCCGGGCGGAAGTCCTCGTCGTCACGCAGGTCGCCCAGCCACTCGCCGGCCGCGGGCTCCACGAAGCCGGGCCGGTCGGCGAACGACGCGCGGTAGGTGGCGAACAGCTCCGGCCCCAGCGTGGCCTGTTCCGCTGTCACGCCGTCCGGCGCCGTGACCTCGGGCAGCGCGTCGAGGTCGTGCCGCAGCACCCACTCCAGGAACGTCCGCGTGTAGCCGCGCGCCGTGAACAAATCCCCCGCGCCCGCGTTCCACGTCTCGGTCGTGACGAGCAGGCCCGCGTCGCCCGCCTGCTCCCCCGCCCAGTCCAGCAGCGCGCCGCCGAGCCCGCGCCCGCGCCACGCCGGGTGCACCAGGCCGGTGGCGGTGGCCGGCGTCCGCCCGGTGCCGACCCCGACGGCCGCGACCAGGTCGCCGCCCGACCAGGCGCCGTGGGTACGCGTCTGCAACAGCCGCGCCCGCGCCAACGAGGTACGCCCGAACAGCGGCAACCCGCCGTCAGCGGCGAGGCACGCCTGCGCCAGCCCGGTCACCGCGGGCAGGTCGTCCTCGCCGAACTCCCGCCAGACCAGCCCGTCGATCCCGCTCACGCCCACTCCCGCCACCCCCGAGCCCGACCCCACGGTCCAAC
>NZ_WBKS01000088.1:0-24607 GCF_008868145.1 Micromonospora sp. AMSO1212t | reverse complement strand
CCCCCATCCTCTGACCTTTTCTGGTCGATCATGAAGTTGGCGGCACTCAGGGAGATCATTCCTGCCGTCAACTTCATGATCGACGCGGCAATGCAAGGGTGGGTCAGGGGCCGGTGGGGGTTTCGGCCGCCGAGCTCAGGTTGGGGGCGCTCGCGGGTTCGGCGATGCCGCCGGGCGCGGTGGCGATCTCCGGGTCGTGGGCGGTCTCGGCCGCGATCGCCGGCTGGTCCGGCGGCATGACATCCGGCATCTTCGGCGCGACGATCACCGCTGTGCCGTACGCGCAGATCTCCATCCACATCTCGCCGCAGTCGCGGCTGTCGAAGCGCATGCCGATCACCGCGTTCGCGCCCAGGCGGCGCGCCTCCTCGCCGAGGCGGGCCACCGAGTCGGTACGCCACCGCGTCAGGTTGTCCGGCGCCAACGGGTCGTAGGCGCCACCGCGCAGGTTCTTGACCCCCTCGCGGTACGGGTTGCGGGTCCTCGCCATCGAGGAGACCACTTCGCCGAGGATCTGGCGGATCTCGTAGCCGGGCAGTTGATCCGTCGTCACGACCAGCACGCTTCCGATGCTGTCAGTCCCCGGCCGGGTGGTTCGCGAGCCGTGTTCAGCTGATCGGATGCTGAAAAACGGCGCGGCGCGGACGGCCGGGTCGCACCCGGCCGATCCGCGCCGCATCGGCATCAACCGTCAGACACCGGCCGTCGAGGTGATCCAGGACCGGTTGTACGCGACACTGCCGTAGTTCTGGATGGTGGTGCCGTTGGCGGTGGAGGCGACGCCGACCTGCCGGCCGTTGTAGAACTGCGGGCCGCCCGAGTCGCCCCGCCACGCGTTGCCGTTGATCCGGGTGCTCCGGATCGCCTGGCCGCCGTACGCGTCGGTGACGCTGGTGCTGGTCACCTGAACGGTGGCGGTCTTGAGCTGGGGCGACGCGCCGCAGCCGCTGTAGCAGGTCATGCCCCAGCCGTAGATGGTGTTGGTGGAGCCGACCGGCGGGTTGCTGGTGGCCAGCGACACGGCGGAGGTGCTGACCGTGCTGGACAGGCGCAGCAGGGCCAGGTCGTAGCGGGTGTACGAGGCGCTCACGGTGCGGGTCACGCCGCCCGAGGCGTAGTAGACGCTGCCGACCCGCACGGACATGGTGCCGCTGACGCAGTGCCGGGCGGTGAGCACCCACTGGGGCGCGATCACGCTGCCGGAGCAGGTGAACGAGCCGTTGCTGAAGACGGCCGCGGCCCACGGCGCGGACGAGACGGTGCCGCCGCCGATGATCGGCTGGGGGCCGGCCGGCGCGGCGGTGGCACCGGAGGCGGTGGCCAGGACGCCGGCCAGCGCGGTGGTCAGCACGGCGAGCAGGGGACGGAGGCGCATGTCGGGGCTCCTTCTGCGCGGACGCCCGGGGGTGCCGGGCAGGGGGTGACACCCGCCGGATGGGGTGGGCCGGCGAGGGACGTCGATCTAACTCATCGACGTCTGACGATGCATGCTACGGCCGCGCCGCCCTCTGTCACAAGATGCGGATCGAATCGCGCCGATGGCGTGACGCGCGCCGCGCGCCGTGCGGGCCTGCTGTCGGATACCGGTCCAAGGTGGGGTGTTTCGCGGCAGAATGCCTGCTGGGAGGTGTTGCCGAGGGGCACCCACGAGCACGGAGCGCAACGAATTCGCATCGACGCCGCAACGAACGGGCAACGGTGCCCGTCCGGCGCCGCCGACGGGGCCGATCGGTGCCGGAACTGCCCCCGGCCGGTGCGGGCCGGGCGGTATCTGCCAGGTAGGCTGGCTGCGCTCGCCCGATTGTTGGGCCGGCACCCAACTGCGTACACAGTCAGGAGTGCCCCGTGCCTCGCGTCGTAGTCGACGTCATGCTCAAGCCCGAGATCCTCGATCCGCAGGGCCAGGCCGTCGCAAACGCGCTGCCCCGCCTCGGCGTCAGTGACGTCGCCTCGGTTCGGATCGGCAGGCGGATCGAGATCGAGTTCACCGGCGAACCGGACCTGGACCGGGCCCGGGAGATCGCCGACAAGCTGCTGGCCAACCCGGTAATCGAGGACTTCACCGTCCGCGTGGTCACCGCCGACGAGACCGCGGGCGCGCAGTCGTGACCGCCCGGGTCGGTGTGGTCACCTTCCCCGGCTCCCTGGACGACGGGGACGCGGCCCGGGCCGTACGGATCGCCGGCGCCGAGGCGGTCCGGCTCTGGCACGGCGACCCGGACCTGCACGGCGTGGACGCGGTCGTCCTGCCCGGTGGCTTCTCCTACGGCGACTACCTGCGCTGCGGCGCCATCGCCCGGTTCGCCCCGGTGATGGAGACGATCGTCCAGGCCGCGCGTGGTGGCCTGCCGGTGCTCGGCATCTGCAACGGCTTCCAGATCCTCTGCGAGGCGCACCTGCTGCCCGGCGCGCTCACCCGCAACCAGCACCTGCACTTCCGCAACCGGGACCAGGTCCTGCGGATCGAGAGCACCGGCACCGCCTGGACGAACACGTTCCAGCCGGGCCAGGAGGTGCTCATCCCGGTCAAGAACGGCGAGGGCTGCTACGTCGCCGACCCCGCGACGCTCGATCGGCTGGAGGGCGAGGGCCGCGTCGTCGCCCGCTACGTCGGCGGCAACCCCAACGGATCGCAGCGCGACATCGCCGCGATCACCAACGAGGCCGGCAACGTCGTCGGCATCATGCCGCACCCCGAGCACGCGGTGGAGGCGCTCACCGGCCCCTCCCTGGACGGCCTCGGCTTCTTCACCTCGGTGCTCAAGCATCTGGTGGGAGCGCCGGCGTGATGGTGGCCGGGAACATCGGTCGGCCCACCCGCCGCACCGGCGGCGAGCGCAGCAAGGAGACGTCATGACCACCCATCCGGACCCGGCCCTGCGCGAGCCGCAGGGCGTGGTGCCGCAGGCCGGCCCGACCGACGACTGGGCGCTGGGCGTGGACACCGTTCCCCGGGCCGCCGACTCGCCGGAGGAGCTTCAGCCGTACGCTGAGCTGGGCCTCCGCGACGACGAGTACGACCGGATCCGGCACATCCTCGGCCGCCGGCCCACCCAGGCCGAGCTGGCCATGTACTCGATCATGTGGAGCGAGCACTGCTCCTACAAGTCGAGCAAGGTGCACCTGCGCCAGTTCGGCGAGAAGGCGCCGCCGAGTGACCGGCTGCTCGCCGGCATCGGCGAGAACGCCGGCGTGGTCCAGGTCTCCGACGATCTGGCGGTGACCTTCAAGGTCGAGTCGCACAACCACCCGAGCTTCGTCGAGCCGTACCAGGGCGCGGCGACCGGCGTCGGCGGCATCGTCCGCGACATCCTCGCCATGGGCGCCCGCCCGGTCGCCGTGATGGACCCGCTGCGCTTCGGCGCGGCCGACCACCCGGACACCGCCCGCGTGCTGCCCGGCGTGGTTGCCGGCGTCGGCGGCTACGGCAACTGCCTCGGTCTGCCCAACATCGGCGGCGAGGTCGTCTTCGACCCCTGCTACCAGGGCAACCCGCTGGTCAACGCGCTCTGCCTGGGCGTGCTGCCGGTCGACCGGCTCCAGAAGAAGGACGCCACCGGCCCCGGCAACATCGTGGTGCTGATGGGCGCCAAGACCGGCCGCGACGGCATCGGCGGCGTGTCGGTGCTCGCCAGCGCCACCTTCGACGAGGGCAGCGAGCAGCGCCGCCCGTCCGTACAGGTCGGCGACCCCTTCATGGAGAAGCTGCTCATCGAGGCGTGCCTGGAGCTGTACGACGCCGAGCTGGTCGTCGGCATCCAGGACCTCGGCGGCGCCGGCCTGACCTGCGCGCTCACCGAGACCGCCGCCTCCGCCGGCACCGGCATGCGGGTCTGGCTGGAGCGCGTGCCGCTGCGCGAGCCCTCGATGGAGCCGCACGAGATCCTGGCCAGCGAGTCCCAGGAGCGGATGCTGCTCGTCGTCTCGCCGGACAAGCTCGACGCGGTGCTCAAGACCGCCGAGAAGTGGGGCGTCTGGGCCACCGCCATCGGCGAGGTCACCGCGCCGTCGGCGGACGGCCGGCCGGGCCGCCTGGTCGTCACCTGGCGCGACCAGCTCGTGGTGGACGTGCCGCCGGGCTCGCTCGTCGACGACGGCCCGGTGTACGCCCGGCCGATGCGCGAGCCGGCCGACCTGATCCTGCTCCAGGCCGACCGCGCCGAGACGCTGCCCCGGCCGAGCACCCCGGAGGCGCTCCGGGAGACCGTGCTGAGCATGATCGCGTCGCCGAACCTGGCCGACAAGACCTGGGTCACCGAGCAGTACGACAGGTACGTGCTCGGCAACACCGTGCTCGCCCAGCCGGAGGACTCCGGCGTGATCCGGATCGACGAGCGCAGCGGCCTCGGTGTCGCGCTCTCCGTCGACGGCAACGGCCGGTACGCCCGCCTCGACCCGTACCACGGGACGAAGCTGGCGCTGGCCGAGGCGTACCGGAACGTGGCGGTGACCGGCGCGAAGCCGATCGCGGTGACCAACTGCCTGAACTTCGGCTCGCCGGAGGACCCGGGCGTGATGTGGCAGTTCGCCGAGGCCGTGCGCGGCCTGGCGGACGGCTGCCTGGAGCTGGGCATCCCGGTGACCGGCGGCAACGTCAGCTTCTACAACCAGACCGGCGCCGCGGCCATCCACCCGACCCCTGTGGTCGGCGTGCTGGGCGTGCTCGACGACGTCGCCGACCGGGTGCCGATGGGCTTCGTTCCGCGTCCGTCCGGCGACCACGACCAGCTGTTCCTGCTGGGCGAGACGCACGTCGAGCTGTCCGGCTCGGAGTGGGCCTGGGTGACCCACGAGCACCTCGGCGGCATCCCGCCGCAGGTCGACCTGGCCCGCGAGCGGCAGCTCGCCGAGCTGCTGGCCGAGGCGGCCCGGGTCGGGCACCTCAGTTCCGCGCACGACCTGTCCGACGGCGGCCTGGCGCAGAGCCTGGTCGAGTCGGCCCTGCGCCGCGGCGTGGGCGCCCGGGTCGTGGTGCCGGAGCACTTCGCCGGTGGCTCGATGCCGTTCGTCTTCCTGTTCAGCGAGTCCGCCGGTCGCGTGCTGGTGTCGGTGCCGCGCGGCCACGAGAAGGCGTTCACCGCCCTCTGCGCCGAGCGGGGCGTGCCGTGGGAGTTCGTCGGCGTCACCGACCCGGCCTCCTCCGCGCTGGAGGTGCACGGCCAGTTCCGGATCGGCCTGGACGAGCTGCGTGAGGCGCACACCGGTACGCTCCCGCGCCTGTTCGGTGCGGCCGAGGCGGCCCGGGTGGAGGTGGAGGCGACCCGTACCGGGACGACCACTGTGCTTCCGGCCACGGCCGAGCAGCCGGTCGGCGTGGACCCGGCCGAGGTCGACGCCGAGCCGATCGCCAAGGCCGGCCGGGACACCCCGCCGGTCGACGCCGAGGCGTCCGCACCCGCCGCCGAGGCGGAGCCCGAGTCGCCCGCTGCGGCGTCCGACGAGGCGATGCCGGCCGACGCGACGCCGGCAGTCGACGGAACTCCGGCCCAGGACGAGTCGGCGGCTGCCGACGGGTCCGACGGTCCGGCTTCCGGTGAGCCGGCGCCGGGTCAGCGCTGAGGCGCTGGCCTTGGCCGTCTTCACCCAACCCGGCTCCGGTGCCCGGTTCGACTGGGGACTGACCGGGGCGGCGGAACTCGGCCGGGTCTGTGCCGCCCTGGTGGTGGTGGACGTGTTGTCGTTCACCACCGCCGTGGAGGTGGCGGTGAGCCGTGGCATGCGGGTGCACCCGTTCCCGTGGGGTGAGCAGGCCGCCGACTACGCCCGCCGGGTGGGTGCCGTGGCCGCTGTGGGCCGCCGGAAGATGACGGCGGAGCACCCGTGGTCGCTGTCCCCGGCGGCGCTGCGGGCCGCGCCGGTCGTCGCCGACCTGGTGCTGCCGTCGCCGAACGGTTCGGCGATCAGCGCCGCCGCGAGCGCCACCGGCGTGCCGGTGGTCGCGGCGTGCCTGCGTAACGCACCCGCCGTCGGGCGCTGGCTGCGCGCCGAGGGGTACGGCTCGAAGGACGCCCCGGTGGGCGTGGTGGCGGCCGGGGAGCGCTGGCCCGACGGGTCACTCCGGCCGTGCGTGGAGGACCAGCTCGGTGCGGCCTGTGTGCTCGACGCGCTCGCCGGGGTGCCCGGCGGGCTCTCGGTGGAGGCCGCGATGGCGCTCGCCGCGCTGGCGAGCACACCGGACGTGCCGGCGGCGGTCCGAGGATGCGTCTCCGGGCGGGAACTCGCCGAGGGCGGCTTCGCCGAGGACGTCGCGGTCGCGACCGAGGTCGGTGTCTCCGACGTGGTGCCGGTGCTCCGCCAGGGCTACTTCGCCCCCGCCTGAGCACCGCTTCCGCTCCCGTCCCGCGGGCGCGCTCCTGGTGATCTCGGCGAGCTGACGACTGTGGCCGCCCGGTTTCCGCGGGCGGCCACAGTTCTCACATCTGGTGCGGGTCAGTCGTCCAGCCAGTCGAGGCGTCGCCCGCCACGGTCCGCCTGCCCGTCCGGGCGAGCACGGCCCGCCTGCGCCGGGTCGTTGGGGTAGGCGTTGTCGTAGCCGCCCCCGCGCTGCTGCGGCGGCTCCTGACCGTAGCCGCCCTGCTGGTGGCCGTAACCGCCCTGCGGGTCCTGACCGTAGCCGTCGCCGTACCCGCCGCCCTGCTGACCGTAGCCACCGGACTGGTGACCGCCGTCGTAACCGCCGGCGGCGTTGCCGTAGCCGCCCGCGGGGGCGTCGCCGTACCCGCCCGGCTGACGGCCGCTGTCGTAGCCGCCGGCCGGGGCGTCGCCGTAGCCGCCGGCGCCCTTGTCGTAGCCACCCGCGGGGGCGTCGCCGTACCCGCCCTGCTGGCGGCCGCTGTCGTAGCCGCCGGCCGGGGCGTCGCCGTAGCCACCCGCGGGGGGGTTGTCGTACCCGCCGGTCGGCGCGTCGCCGTAGCCGGCCGCCGTCCGGCCGCCGCCGTACGCCGGGGCGTCGCCGTATCCGCCGGTCGCGGCGTTGCCGTAGGCGCCTGTGGGCTCGCCGTAGCCGCCCTGCTGACGGCCGTTGTCGTAGCCGCCGGTGGCGCCGCTGTCGTAACCGCCCGACGCGGCGCCGTAGCCACCGGCCGCGCCGTAACCGTCGCCCTGCTCCGGGCCGCGGCCGTACGAGGCCGAGCCGGCCTGGTCGTAGCCGCGGTCCTGCTCCGGCTGGTAGGTGCTGGTCGGGTACGGGTCGGCCGCCGGCGCGTACTGGTTGCTGTCACCGGTGTAGCGGCCGGTGGGCTCGTCGAAGCGCTCGTTGCCGTAGCCGCCCTGGGCCGCGTAACCGGCCGCGCCGGCCGCCGCGGCACCGGCGGCGTAGTCCGGGTTGCCGTAGCCGGCACCGGAGGAGGGGCCGTTGCCGTAGCCGCCGCCCGAGGAGGGCGCGTTGCCGTAGCCACCTGCGCCGCCGTAGCCGCCCTGGCCCGGTGCGTCGTCGCCGTAGCCGTAGCCGCCCTGGCCACCGCCGACGCCGTAGGACGCGCCGGGCGGGGCGCCGTACGGATCCGGCGGGACATCGTCCACCACCGGCCGCTGGAGCATGGTGGGGGCGTCGCTGATCGAGGGGCCGCCGACCTTCGTCGCGGACGGCCCGGCACCCATGCCGTTCACCACCCGGGTCTGGTCGTCGGTGCCGTGGTACGCGCCCCGGGCTGCCGGGATCGCGCCGGCCGCAGCGGCGCCACCGGGGCCACCCGGACCGGTCGGCCCACCCGGACCGTCGCCGTCGCCGTCGTCGCCCTCGTTCTTGCGGCGCATGTAGAGCAGCACGATGGTGCCCACGCCGACGGCGACGAAGAGGCCGCCGAGCAGGATGAGCAGCCAGGAGCCGAAGCCGCCGGAGTCCTCGTTCGCGGCCGGCTGCTGCGCGGCGGGCGCCTCGGCCGACGGGGTGTCGGTCGCCTCCTCGTCGAGCGGCTCCTCGGACGGCGGCGCGGACTCACTCGCCGACGGGGTGGCGCTCGGGCTCGCCGACGCCTTCACCTGGATGCTGAGCCGGACGCCGGTCACCGACTGGCCGGCGTTCGCGTTGATCGACCGGGCGACGGGCGAGGCGCCGTCGGTGGAGGCGCCGAGGTCGATCCGGCCGGGCGCGATCGGGTTGGACTCGGAGCCGCTGAAGCTGAAGTTGCCGTTGCCGCTGGTGTTGGTGCGGCGTTCCTTGCCCGCGCTGTCGCGGAGCATGACGAGGGCGCCGGAGATCGGCTCGCCCTCGGCGTTGACCACCTTGCCGGACACCGTCTTGACGGTCTGCGGCTGCTGCGGCGTGGGCGGGGCAGCAGCCCGGACGGTGACGCGCAGTTGACGGCCGCCGTCACCAGTTACCGTGATTCTCGCCTGCGAACCGTTCGCGGCCGGCGCATTGGGGGCTGCCGACAGGCTGAGACTCACTGCCTTCGTCTGCTGGCCCCCGAAGTCGACAGGACCGCAATTTCCGCAGGTGACCCCGTCTGGCAGGCCGGTCACGTCGATGTCGGCAGACGTCTCGTCCGCGCCGAGGCGGACGAGCACGTTGACACTGCCACTCCGACCGGCGTCGATCGTGACCGAGTTGTCCGCCGTGATGATGTTGGCGGCGAAGGCGGGAGCTGCGGGGACGGTGAGCAGGGCGCCGAAGACCAGCGCTACGACCACACCGGCCCGCTGCTTCCAGGCACGTCGGTGTGTTGACACGTCCACCGCCTTCCGGGTCTGATCTCCCCGCCGGCCGCTAGGCCGAGGTTGATCACTCACGGTACGAATAACGCCGTCGGCAACTATGCCTTGTCTGACCGGATCATCTCTACCCAGGGCCGCCGTCGGGCGGCCTTCTGCCGGGTCGTATCGTCCCGTCGTGTCCTCTCCGCACGCTTATTCCGAAGCGGTACTCGCCGCGCTGGTGGCGCTGGACGAGGGGCGTACGCCCGAACGGCCGGTGCTCCGGGAGGCGGTCCGGACGCTCTTGGCTGCCCTCGCGGATCGCGCCCCCGGCCGATCGGTGGAGGTGCGCGTACCACCCTACGGTGCGGTCCAGTGCGTGAGTGGTCCACGACACACCCGCGGCACGCCGCCGAACGTGGTGGAGATGGATCCGCCGACCTGGTTGGCGGTCGCCACCGGGCGCCAGGGGTGGGCGGAAACGGTCACTGAGGGTCGCATCCGGGTTTCCGGAAACCGGGCTGACCTCTCCCCGTACCTCCCGATTTAGGCGTCAAGCAGCGCAAACTCCTCTCACTCGGAGCGAACGCTTCGTGACTGTCGGTGTCGACTGCTGGTCGCGTACACTGAGAGCCGACGACGGTCCCGGCCCATGCGTGCGGAGCTGCCCCCCTGACTCCGCCAGGCCAGTCCAGACCCCACTGCGAGGGAGCGGCAGGTGCCCCGAGGCGATGGCCGGCTGAGCCACGACCTTGACCCCCAGCGACCCGGCCCCCAGGACGCGTGCGGCGTCTTCGGCGTCTGGGCGCCGGGTGAAGAGGTCGCGAACCTCACCTACTTCGGGCTCTACGCCCTCCAGCACCGCGGTCAGGAGGCCGCGGGCATCGCGGTGAGCGACGGCTCCGGTGTCGTGGTCTACAAGGATCTCGGCCTGGTCGCCCAGGTGTTCGACGAGCCGACACTGGCGAGCCTGCGCGGGCACGTCGCGATCGGGCACGCGCGCTACTCGACCACCGGCGGCTCGACCTGGGAGAACGCCCAGCCGACCATCCGGGCCACGAGCGCCGGCACCACCATCGCGCTGGCGCACAACGGCAACCTGGTCAACACCGCCGAGTTGCAGCGCGAGGCCGCGGTGCGAGGGCTCGACTCCGACGGCTCGACGAACGACACCTCGCTGGTCACCATGCTGCTGGCCAGCCGGCCCGACCTGTCGGTCGAGGCGGCCGCGCTGGAGGTGCTGCCGCAGCTGCGCGGCGCGTTCAGCTTCGTCTTCATGGACGAGTCGACCCTCTACGCGGCGCGTGACGCGCACGGCGTACGCCCGCTGGTGCTCGGCCGGCTCGAACGCGGCTGGGTGGTGGCGAGCGAGACCGCCGCGCTGGACATCGTCGGCGCGAGCGTGGTCCGCGAGGTCGAGCCGGGCGAGCTGATCGCCATCGACGAGAACGGGCTACGTTCCAGCCGGTTCGCCTCGCCCGAGCCCAAGGGCTGTCTCTTCGAGTACGTGTACATCGCCCGGCCGGACGCCACCATCGCGGGCCGCAACGTGCACGCCGCGCGGGTGCAGATCGGCCGCCAGCTCGCCAAGGAGCACCCGGTCGAGGCCGACCTGGTGATCCCGGTGCCGGAGTCCGGCACGCCGGCCGCGATCGGTTACGCCGAGGAATCAGGCATCACCTACGGCCAGGGCCTGATGAAGAACCCGTACGTCGGGCGCACGTTCATCCAGCCCTCGCAGACGCTGCGCGCGCTCGGTGTCCGGCTGAAGCTGAACCCGCTGCGGCAGAACGTACGCGGCAAGCGCCTGGTGGTGGTGGACGACTCGATCGTGCGGGGCACCACCCAGCGGGCGATCGTCCGGCTGCTGCGCGAGGCGGGCGCGCTGGAGGTCCACGTCCGGATCTCCTCGCCGCCGGTGAGCTGGCCCTGCTTCTACGGCATCGACTTCGCCACCCGCGCCGAACTGCTCGCGAACGGGCTCGACAACGAGGGCATCCGGCGGTCCATCGGCGCCGACTCGCTCGGTTACGTATCGCTGCCCGGTCTCATCGCCGCGACCGAGCAGCCGAAGAGCCGGCTCTGCCGGGCGTGCTTCGATGGGGAGTACCCGATCGAACTGCCGGCCGGGAACCTGATCGGCAAGCACGTGCTCGAAGGAGTGGGACGCCGGGTCGCCGCCGAGGCGGCCGGGCCGACCGGTCCGCTCGTCGCCACACCGACCCACCACCCGTAGCACCACCGACGCGGGTCCGGCCGCTCCGGGCCCGCGGGAACCACAAAGGGGAGAACCGTGACGCACGTGTCCGAGCGCAGCGGCGCAGGATCCAGCCCGACGGGCGCCGGCGGCGACCGCCAGCCCTGGTCGGCGGGGTCCGGCCGGACGCAGCGCAAACGCTCGGTCTCGTACGCCGACGCCGGGGTGTCGATCGAGGCGGGCGACCGCGCGGTCGAGCTGCTCAAGTCCAAGGTCAAGGAGACCCGGCGCCCCGAGGTCATGGGTGACCTGGGCGGCTTCGCCGGCCTGTTCCGGCTGGACACGAAGAAGTACAAGAACCCGATCCTGGCCTCCTCGACCGACGGCGTGGGCACCAAGCTGGTGATCGCCCAGCAGCTCGACATCCACGACACGGTCGGCATCGACCTGGTCGCCATGGTCGTCGACGACCTGGTGGCCTGCGGCGCCGAGCCGCTGTTCCTGCTCGACTACATCGCCACCGGCGAGGTCGTGCCGGACAAGGTCGCCGAGATCGGCGCCGGCATCGCGGACGGCTGCCGGTACGCCGGCTGCGCCCTGCTGGGTGGCGAGACCGCCGAGCACCCGGGCGTGCTGCGCCCGGACGAGTACGACATCTCCGCCACCGGCGTCGGCGTGGTGGAGGAGAGCGAGATCCTCAGCCCGGAGCGGGTCGAGGTGGGCGACGTGGTGATCGCCATGCGCTCGTCCGGCCTGCACTCCAACGGCTACTCCCTGGTCCGGCACGTGCTGCTCGGCGCCGGCCGGATGCGGCTGGACGTGGTGATCGACGACTTCGGCCGCCAGCGGACGCTCGGCGAGGAGCTGCTCACCCCGACCAAGATCTACGCGCAGGACTGCCTGAAGCTGATCGCCGAGGCCGAGGTGCGGGCGCTGGCCCACGTCACCGGCGGCGGCATCCCCGGCAATCTGGTCCGGGTGCTGCCGGAGACCGTCGACGCCGTGGTGAACCGCTCCACCTGGAAGCCGCAGCCGATCTTCGACCTGATCCAGTCCAAGGGCCGGATCGAGGACCCGGAGATGGAGGCGACGTTCAACATGGGCGTCGGCATGTTCGCGATCGTCTCCGCCGAGGACGCCGACCGCGCGCTCGCCACTCTGACCGGCCGGGGCGTGGAGGCCTGGCAGGCCGGCGAGATCATCGAGGGGTCCGGCAACGTGCAGATGGTCGGGCAGCACACCCGAGGCTGATCACCCTGCGCCGATCGGCCGGGCACATGACCGGGGGTTCACCCGGACGGTCGCCGCGGCCTAGCCTGGAGGTTCGGTTTTCAGGCAGGCGGGGGAGGTGCTGATGGCTGCGCGCACGCCCGAAGGGATGCGGGGCATCGCCGCCGTCCCGTCGTACGTGGTGATGCAGCCCACGACGCTGTGCAACCTCGACTGCGCATACTGCTACCTCCCTTTCCGGGCGGTGGACAGGCGGATGCCGGTGGCCGTCGCCGAGGCGGTGGCGGCGTCGGTGAACCAGTGGGCGGCGGGCGGTCGCTTCTCGGTGGTCTGGCACGGTGGGGAGCCGCTCGCGGCCGGCCGGGAGCACCTGGCCGCGCTGCTGGCGCCGTTCGGCCCCGACGTCGAGCACCACGTGCAGACCAACGCCACGCTGATCGACGACGCCTGGTGCGCGTTCTTCACCGAGCACCGGGTCCGGGTCAGCGTCAGCGTGGACGGGCCGCGGGCGCGCAACGGCGAGCGGGTCACGCGGGGTGGGCGTCCCGCGTACGACCGGATCGTGGCCGGTGTGGCGGCGCTGCGCCGTCACAACCTGCCGTTCTCGGCGCTCGCGGTGGTCTCGCGGCCGGAGCCGGGCCTGGCGACCGAGCTGTACGACTACTTCCTCGACCTGGGCTGCGACGTGCTCGGCGTCAACATCGAGGAGACCGAGGGCGTCAACACCCGGACGAACGCCCGCGACGAGGGCGCTGTCACGGGGTTCTGGGCGGAGCTGGTGGCGGCGTGGCGCCGGGATCCCCGGATCCACCTGCGTGAGGTGGAGTGGTCGCTGCGGTACGCGGGCGCGGTGCTGGCCGGCACCGCCGACGACCTGCTGCCCCGGAGCCTCGACCCGATCCCGACGGTCGGGCACGACGGCTCGGTGGTGGTGCTCTCGCCGGAGCTGGCCGGCTTCACCGACGCCCGGTACGGCGACTTCGCCAGCGGAAACGTGCTCACCACGCCGCTGCGCGACATCCTCGCCGGCGCGGCCGGTACGCCGTGGGTGGGTGAGTTCCTCACCGGCGTGGAGGCGTGCCGGGCGTCCTGCGCGTACTTCGGGTTCTGTGGCGGCGGGCACGCCGCCAACCGCTACTTCGAGCTGGGGCGTTTCGACGGTACGGAGACCGAGCACTGCCGTAACAGCAAGATCCGCCTACTGGAGGGAGTGTTGGAGCATGCCCGAGACCATCAGTGACACCGACCGGGAGGCGGTCGCCGACCGGGTGCGGGACGCGGCTGCGGGGCTTACCGCTCTGCTTCGGGAGGCGGAGGCGGCACGGCTGCTGCGGGCGGAGGTGTCGGGCGGCGACGGCGCCAACGCGGTGTGCGCGTGGAACCACTTCGAGAACATCCCGACGTTCTACAACTGGAACAACCGGCCGCGCTGAGGGCCGGTTCCGCGATCAAGGACCTGCCGGCGCGTCGGAGCATGCACCCCGGGGCGCCGGCAGGTCCCTGATCGTCGGTCGTACGCCGGCTCAGCAGAGCACATGCGTGAGCACGCGGGGGTTACCGCGTGCTCAGATGCGACCGGAGGTCAGCGGGTCGGACGAGCCCAGGTGTCCGGGTCGTCGTCTGCGTGGTCCTCGTCATCGTCGTCGACATACTCTTTGTAGTCGTCGTCGAAGTTGTGCTCAGACTTTCCACTACCCGCCAGTTCGCGCTGCAAGGCGGTTAGGTCGGTGTTCGGGGAGTGGTACTTCAACTCCCGGGCCACCTTCGTCTGCTTGGCCTTAGCACGGCCGCGCCCCATGGCTCGACCCCCTCGCACAGAATGCGGGGCAGCCCGAAGGCGGGCCCCGATGACGTCAGGCATCTCTCGTGGCTCTTACGGTACATGGGGATGCCGGCGTTCGGCACCTCGGGTCACCGTCGACCGGACCTGCGCGTCGCAGTGGTCCAGCCGTCACAAAGTGTACCGGGTAAGGGGTAAGCCCCGGGGCTGGCCGTGACACCGGACATACCGGCACGAAAGAGTCCGCAACTCAGCTTAACGCGCACCGCCTCCGGGGTGGAGCCGCCACCCCGCCCCCGGAGGTGAGCTTCACCGCAGATGAATCGTGCGCAGCCGGCCGACCTCGGCCATCCGCCGCTCGGCGAGCCGGTCGGCAGCGACCGCCGGGGGGACGCCCTCGTCGTCGGCGAGCTGGAGGATCTGCCGGGTGGTGTCGAAGATCCGGGTCGCGCGCAGCTTGGCGCGGTCGAAGTTGAAGCCCTCGATCTCGTCGGCGACCTGGATCACGCCACCGGCGTTGACCACGTAGTCCGGCGTGTAGAGGATGCCCCGGTCGGCGAGCACCTTCTCGATGCCCGGGTGGGCGAGCTGGTTGTTCGCCGCTCCGGTGACCACCTTCGCCCGCAGCACCGGCACGCTGTCGTCGTTCAGCGCGCCGCCGAGCGCGCACGGGGCGTACACGTCGATGTCGGAGGCCACCAGCGCCTCGGTGTCGTCGACCAGGGTGACCTGCGGGTGGGTGGTTCGCGCCCACTCCCGGGCGCGCGGGTTGACGTCGGTCGCCACGACCTCGGCGCCGTCGTCGAGCAGGTGGGCGGTCAGGTACTTGCCGACCTTGCCCAGCCCGGCCACGCCGACCCGGCGGCCGGCCAGCGTCGGGCTGCCCCAGACGTGCTCGGCCGCGGCCCGCATGCCCTGGAACACACCCCAGGCGGTGAGGATCGAGGAGTCGCCCGCGCCGCCGTGCTCCACGCTGCGGCCGGTCACGTAGCGGGTCTCACGGGCGATCACGTCCATGTCCGCCACGTAGGTGCCCACGTCGCAGGCGGTGTAGTAGCGGCCGTTGAGCGACTCGACGAAGCGGCCGTACGCGCGCAGCAGCGCCTCGCTCTTGAGCTGCTCGGGGTCACCCCAGATGACCGCCTTGCCGCCACCGAGGTCGAGGTTCGCCAGGGCGTTCTTGTAGGCCATGCCGCGCGAGAGGTCGAGCACGTCGGCGACGGCCTCGGCCTCGCTGGCGTACGGGTAGAACCGGGTTCCGCCGAGCGCAGGACCCAGCGCGGTGGAGTAGATCCCGATGATCGCCTTCAGGCCGGACTGCTTGTCCTGGCAGAACACGACCTGCTCATGCCCTGTGGAGACGGGGTCGTCGGTACTGGCGAATACGCCCATGGCTGACTCCTGTGTCGGTGTGCGTCCTTGTGGGGCGCGGAACCTGGTGGCACGCCGGCGGGATGCTGCCGGTGTCGTTGAGCCTAATATCGGCCCGAACCGTACTGTCGCGCATGTCACGCCACGGGCCCGAGGGCGGCGACGGGCGGTCCCGTCTCGTGGGAGGATCGCGCCGTGCCGTCGCTCTTCGCTTCATACCTGCGCGTGTACGAGCCGCTCACCGCCTTCGACCGGGATCGGCAGTCGTACTGGCGCCGGTACATCAGCGAGGGGCGCGCCGTCGCTCCGCTGGAGGGGCCGGTACGACAGCGGACCGCGGTGATCGAGGCACTCGGCGCCGGCTGGACCCGGCTGCCCGACCTGCCCGACGAGGCGTACGTCCTGGAGTCCGACGACGCGCTGCTGGTCTGTCCCTGGAACCTCCGTATCCGGGTCGCCGAGGCGGCGCTGAGCGCCCGTGACGGCGTGCCCCCGGTGCTGGCCGACGCGTTCGTGCCGCCGGTGCTCGCCGGGCAGGCGAAGGCAGTGGTGGAGGACTGGCGCAGCGGTGCCCGGGTGCTGGAGCACGGGGTGCCCCGGGTGCACGAGCAGATCGCCACCTGGGGCGTGCCGCTGCGCTGGTTCGTGCTGTTCGAGGCCGGCGAGCGGCACCTGGTGACCGAGCCGGAGCGGCGGGCGCTGCGCTACCGCACCGAGATCTCCAAGGCGCGCCGCCGGGCGTCCCGGGCGCTGTCGGTGCTGCGCAAGTCGATCGGCGAGGCGCCGATCACCGAGGCGGTCGAGGAGGCGGCCCGGTGGCTGGAGGAGTTCCACCCGCGTTCGGTGGTCGAGCTGGACTACGGCGGCCTGGTGCAACTGCTGCCGGACGAGACGCTCGAAGCCGACGACTCGACCGACCTGGTGGCCACCGGACTGTCCGGACTGGGCCGGGGTGAGGCCGAGGAGGCGTCCGCCGCGTACGACAAGCTGGTCGCCCGCTGGCGCGCGGTGCAGCTGCTGGAGCGCTGCAACTGACGCCCGGTTTGCCCCGCTAAGTGGTCTTGGACACGAGAGTGTCTCGTAGCTGATGCGTCACGAACCGTGATCATGAGTCCGAATAAGGTACTTTCTGCGGCATAAAAGTCGTAAAAATCGGGCATGGTTCATCCGTCCGTCTAGCGACCTTCAGCCGTTCGGCCCATGTCGGACATCGGGGACTAGCCGGACCATGGGAGACGCGTCGGCCGGCGGGACCCCGGCCGATGTCTATACATGTGGAGGAGTGACCCCGATGGCATCGCGAACGCACGAACCTGAGCCGCTACTCACACCGGCCGAGGTGGCGTCGATGTTCCGTGTCGACCCGAAGACGGTGACCCGGTGGGCGAAGGCTGGCAAGCTCAGTGCCATCCGGACCCTGGGCGGCCACCGCCGCTACCGCGAGTCGGAGGTTCGGGCCCTGCTGCAGGGGCAGATCCCTCAGCAGCGCCAGGGAGACTGACGAACCGGCGTTCTCCGGCGTTCCGATCAGGGGCGGTGCCGTCGCGGCGCCGCCCTTAATCGCGTCCGGGGGTCGGTCCGTCCAGCACGATCCGCAGACCCACGGTGCCGCCCTCACCCCGGCGCAGCCGGCTGCCCAGCAGGCTCAGCCGCCCGATCAGCCGGTACTTCTGCTTGAGCAGCCCCCGGACCCGGTTCGTGCTCTCCGGGTCGGCGATCGTCGCGTGGCCCGGCACCGCCTCGCCGTGCGGCCGGCCGCGCACGTCGCACGGCGCCACAGTGACCCGGCCGTCGCGCCGGATGCGCTTCACCTTGCCGGAGTCGGCCACCGTCCACACCGCCAGCCCGTCGCCGTCGCGTACCGCCCACACCGGAGTCGGCACCTCCCGGCCGTCCTTGCGGAACGTGGTGAGCAGGACGTACTTCTCCGCAGCCAGGCGGTCCAGGTCGGTCACGCCGCCAAGGATACGGCGGCGACGGCGCCGCCGACCCCCGGATAGCGTTGCGGACATGACCGGGGAACCCGAGATCGGCGACGTGTTCGGCGAGATGATCCGCGACGCGTACGCGGTCGCCACCGGGATCGGACCGCGCCCGATGGCCGGCGGTCGCCTGCCCCGCCCGGTCATCGAGATCATCGAACGCGACGACGGGCTGGTGAACGGCGCGCCCGCGGGGCACTACCTGGACCCGCCGCAGCGGTGGCAGCCGCACGACCACCGGGCCGTGGACCGGGTACGCGGGCACGTGCTCGACGTCGGCGTCGGCGCCGGCCGGATCGCGCTGCACCTCCAGGACCGCGGCGTGCCGGTAACCGGGCTGGACACCTCGCTCGGCGCGCTGCGGGTCAGCCGCCACCGGGGCGTACGCGACCTGGTGCACGGCACCGTCGACGAGCACGCCGCCGACGGCCGCCGGTACGACACGTTCCTGCTGCTCGGCAACAACCTGGGACTGTTCGAGGGGCGGGAACGCGCCCCGGCGATGCTCGCCGCGCTCGCCGCGCTCGCCCGCCCCGGCGCCCAGGTGATCGCCCACGGCACCGACCCGTACGGCACCACCGACCCGGTGCACACCGCCTACCACGAGCGCAACCGCCGGCGGGGCCGGATCGGCGGGCAACTGCGGCTGCGGCTGCGCTACCGGCTGCTCGGCACCGAGTGGTTCGACTACCTGGTCTGCTCGCCCGAAGAGTTCGCCGAGCTGATTCACGGCTCACAGTGGCGACTGACCGACGTGGACGACACCGACCACCCCTACTACCTCGCCACGCTGACGCTGCGGTGAGCGGGGGAGCCGCCGGATCCCGGCGGCTCCCCCGCGCCACTCAGACCTGGACGGTGGGGGTGGTCTGCTCCGGGGGCAGCCCGCCGTCGCCGTCGACCACCTCGTCCGGCGTGCCGTCCTCGTCGATGTCCACCATGGTGATGTCCACCTTGCCGTCACCGTCGGTGTCGAACTGGAACAGGTCGGCCTTGCCGTCGCCGTCGGTGTCCACCACCCAGACGTCGGTCTTGCCGTCGTTGTTGGTGTCCGCACGGAGCAGGTCCACCCGCTCGTCGCCGCGGGTCTCGACCGTCTCGGTGCTCTCCGCGCTCTCCGGTGCCTGGCTCATCTCGTTCCTTCCTTCGGCGTTGACGGCCGTCCTTACCCCGTCCGCTCCGCCCCCACGCATCCCCGGCGGCCCGGCCATGCATAGGGTCGCATGCAGGAACGAGCGAGCGGCCGGGCCCGGCGGCGGAGACCCCGCGCGCCCCCGCCGCGGCGAGGGGACATCGATGAGTGGTCGTTTTGTGGTCGTCGGGGCCGGCACCATGGGCCTCGGCATCGCGTACGTGGCGGCCGGCGCCGGGTACGCGGTCGAACTGGTCGAGGTCGACCCCGCCCGGGGCGCCGAGGCCGTCCGCCGGCTCGGCGAGCTGTGGGACCGCGGCGTGCAGCGCGGCAAGCTGACCGAGGAGGCCGCCACCGCCAACCGGGCCCGCGTCACGCTGCGGGCCGGTCTCGCCGAGGTGGCCGAGGGCGCCGACGTGATCGTGGAGGCGGTGCCCGAGCGGCTCGACCTCAAGCGCGGTGTGCTGCGCGAGGCGGAGAGCCGCCGGCCGGTGCTGCTGGGCAGCAACACGTCCAGCATCCCGATCGCCGAACTGGCCGCCGGGCTGGACCGTCCCGCCGACTTCGTCGGGTTGCACTTCTTCAATCCGGTGTGGGCGATGGCGCTGCTCGAGGTCGTGGTCGGCCCGGCCACCGCGCCGCAGACCACCGAGGCGGCCGTCGCGCTCGCCGCCCGGCTGGGCAAGGACCCTGTCGTCGTACGCGACATGCCCGGCTTCGCCACCTCCCGGCTCGGCGTCACGCTCGGCCTGGAGGCGATCCGGATGGTGGCCGACCAGGTCGCGAGCCCGGCCGACATCGACAAGGCGATGGTGCTCGGCTACCGCCACCCGATCGGCCCGCTGGAGCTGACCGACCTGGTCGGGCTGGACGTGCGGCTCGACATCGCGCGCACGCTCCAGGCCGCGTACGGGGACCGTTTCGCGCCGCCGCCGCTGCTCGTCGAGATGGTGGCCGCCGGGAAGCTGGGCAAGAAGTCGGGGCAGGGCTTCTACACGTGGAAGGACGGCCGGAAGAAATGAGTGGGCTGCGGATCGAGGAGACGCCCGACCGGCTCGTGGTCACGCTGGACCGGCCGGAGAAGCGCAACGCCATCGACGCCGACCTGGTGGACGAGCTGCACGCGGTCTGCGCCGACCTGGAGGCGCGTCCCCGGCTGCTGCTGCTCACCGGCGGGACGGCGGGCATCTTCGCCGGGGGCGCCGACATCGCCCAGCTCCGCGAGCGTGGCCGGCTGGACGCGCTGGCCGCCATCAACCAGGGCGTCTTCGCCCGAATCCGGGCGCTGCCGATGCCCACTGTCGCCGCCGTCGACGGGCCGGCGCTGGGTGGCGGCGCCGAGCTGGCGTACGCCTGCGATCTTCGGGTGTGCACCGACCGCGCGGTGTTCGGCCAGCCCGAGGTGCGGCTGGGCATCCTGGCCGGCGCCGGCGCGACCTACCGGCTGCCGGCGCTGATCGGTGAGGCCCGGGCCAAGGAACTGCTGTTCACCGGCCGGCGGGTGGACGCCGAGGAGGCGCTGCGGATCGGGCTGGTGAACCGGGTGGTGGCCGATCCGGGCGAACTGCTGCCCACCGCGCACGGCCTGCTCGACGAGATGGCCAAGGGGTCCGCGCTGGCGCTGCGGCTGACCAAGATGGCGGTGGACGCCCCGGCGGCCGCGCACCCGCAGCTCGACCTGCTCAGCCAGGCGGTGCTCTTCGAGGACGAGGAGAAGCACCGGCGGATGACCGAGTTCCTGGACCGGCGCCGGGCGCGCTGAGCCCGCGAGAGACGACGAGGGCCGCACCGGTGTCTTCCGGTGCGGCCCTTCGCGTCGGTGCGGCTCAGCGCTTGATGTCGACTCCCGCGTCGTCGAGCGCGGTGATCGCCGGCGCGGACTCGGCGAAGCCGATGAGCAGCAGCGCCTCCGGTCCGAACGCCTTGATCTCCTTGGCGGTGCCGGTGAAGTCGACAGGCGTCTTCGGGTCGGCCGGCGGCTCGTAGGTCAGCAGCTTGATCCGGTCCGCACCGATACCGGCCTTCTCCAACTCCGAGCGGACGTTCTCCTGGAGGCCCTCGCCATAGGAGTCCTTACGGGCCAGGATCGCGATCTTGCGCGGCCCGTCCCGGAGCATCACGTCGGCCAGCGCGCGACCCTGGAGGCTGTCCGGCGGGGCGGTACGGAAGTAGAGGCCCTTGTCCTCCACAGCGCTCAGCCCCGCGTCGGTGTTCGACGGGGAGAACAGGATCCGCCCGGCGGCCACCACGTCCGGCAGCACGGCCCGCGAGATGCCGGAGCCGCCCGCGCCGATGATGACCTGGACGCCCTTGGTGACGTGCGAGGCGACGGTGGCCTTGGCGACCTCCGGATTGGTGCCGTCGTCGCCCTCGATCCACTTCACCGGCTCGCCGAGCACCCCACCGGCGGCGTTGACCTCCCGGAGCGCCAGCGCGGCGCCGGCGGCCAGCGGCGGGTACGCCAGCGCCAGGTCACCGGTCTTCGGCAGCAGGCCGCCGAGGACCAGCGGGGCGTCCTTCGCCTTCCCGTCCCGGAGCTTGCGACCACGCGGCGGCGTCTTGGTGCTCGCCCCGGACTCCTCACCGGCGCCGACGAACTCGGTCTTGCTGTCGTCGATCTTCTGGTTGTCGAAGTGCATGGTGCCGTAGCTCGCGGTCGCCGGCTCGCCGTTGTCGGTGAACCCGGCACGGGTGAGCGACACACCCCGGTACTCGATGTCCCGGCCCGCGCGGGCGAGCTGGAGGCAGGCCGCCACCTCGTCGCAGCGCTCGCCGCCGGTGGTCACCCCGACGATCTGCTCGGCGATCTCGGCCGGCGCCGTGGAACCGGCGAGCTGGGCGGCCAGCGCGCTGATCACGACCGCGTCGTACGACTCGGCGGAGTAGAGGAAGTCACCCAGCTTCGGGTCTACGGCGAGTAGTCGTTCCTTGAAGCTCTCGGCCAGCGGAGTGAGGGGCGTGGTGCCCTTCATCCCGTTCACCAGGTCCGCCCGGTCCTTGAGTTCCGTGGCGTACGAATTGAGCATGTTGCCGTCGGTGCCGTAGAGGCGTACCTGGGTGGCAGGCGTTTCCTCCGGCTCGTCGCTCCCGCAGGCGCTCGTGGCGAGCAGGAGCGCCGCGCAGGCCATGGACAGGGCCGCGCGCGACGTGCGTGTTCTCAGCATGGTCGTCCTTCCTCCGGCGAAGGTCCGCTGCGCACCTTAGCGTGCTCGCGCAGCATGCGGGACTGTGGAGTCGGCTCCGTCGGCACCCCGACTGCGGGTATCACTCTGCGTGGTCGACGGGCCGTTTCCTGGTCACCGCTTGACCCCCGGCGATACTGTTCCGCGAGTGAACGACGAAGCACAGCAGACGCACGACGACGCGACCGCCGTGCTCCGTTCCGCCCTCGCCGGTGACGGCGCCGGCGTGGTGGGCACGTTCGACGCGGTGGTGGACCGCTCCGGCCTCGCCGGGGCGTACGGAGTGGCGTGGTGCCTCGCCGCCACCATGCTCGGCGACGACACCCCGGGCGGCGGCGCCGCCCTCGACTTCCCCGGCATCGACCAGGCCGACTACGACACCCGCTGGGTGGCCCGCTTCGTCAGCGCCTGCGCCAACGACGACGCGGACACCGGCGAGGCGCTGTTCGGGGCGGCCGCGGCCGACGGGTTGCTGCCCGACTGTCTCCTCACGCTCGCCGGCTCGACCATCGCCACGCTGCGCAGCCGCTCGGACTGAGCCCGGCGCGCGGCCCGGCACCCCGCCTGTGGTAGCTCTGGGTGCATGTCCGAGGCGATGCTCAGCAAGGTGCGCAAGCTGCTCGCCCAAGCAGAGGACCCGGCCTGCACACCCGCCGAGTCGGCCGCCTTCATGGCCAAGGCCACCGAGCTGATCGCCCGCTACGGCGTCGACCGGGCGCTGCTCGCCGCCCGCGACCCGGCCGCCGACCCGGTCGGTGACCGGACCGTCGAGGTGGTCGCGCCGTACGCCCGGGACAAGGCCGGCCTGCTCGCGGCGGTCGCCGAACCGCTGCGCTGCCGATGCGTACGCCGCCGGCAGGGCAACGGCTTCGTCATGCACCTGTTCGGCTTCGCCAGCGACCTGGAACGGGTCGAGCTGCTGTTCACCTCGCTCCTGGTGCAGGCCGCGCACGGGCTCGCGGGTGCCGTCGTACCGGCCGGGGACCACCCGGCGGCGTTCCGGCGTACCTGGCTGGCCGGGTTCGCGTACGTCGTGGCGGAACGACTGCGCGCGGCCGAGAGCAAAGCGGTGGCGGAGGCGGGTGGACCCTCCACGGCACTGGTGCTCGCCGACCGCTCCGATCGCGTCCAGCGCCGCGTCGCCGAGGCGTACCCCCGGTTGCGCACCGCCCCGCGACGGCGGCTGGCGGGCGGTGGCTTCGGTTCCGGCGCGGACGCCGGCCGCCGGGCCGACCTGGGCGGCACCGGCGTGGCCGGTGGCGGCGCGGCCCCCGGTATCGCCGGCTGACCGATCTCAGGCGGTACGGGCGACCGTTGCGAGATAGCGGCAGAGCAGTTCGTGCCAGCCCGCGGTGAGCGCCTCGCGGTAGCCCTCGGCCGCGCTGCCGTGCCGGTCGAAGTAGCGGTGCTCGACGTCCACCCGGGTCCGCTCCGCACCGTCGGCGTGGAACAGGACCTCCACCTCGCTGGCCCGCGCCGGATCCGGCACCGGCACCCGGTCCGGGCCGATCTGCCAGGTGAAGACCAGGCGCCGAGGCGGATCCCAGGTCAGCACGCGGCCCCAGTCGTTGCGGAAGCCGTACGGGCCGATCTCGTAGAGCATGCCGCCGGCCCGCGGCTCGATGCCGATCGCGGCGAGCGCATCCGGGCCGGACCAGGTGTATTCACGCACCCACCAGTCGGCGAGCGCGCCGGTGAAGACGGCGTACGCCCGCTCGGCGGACGCCGGGACGAGCAGGCTGCTGCGGAGGGAGAAGCGGTCGGATTCCTGCCGGACCTCATCCGGATCGGCCATCTCCTGTCCCATAGGTCCGGACCATACCGGCTCATGTCTCGGTGTGCAGCTTCCGTACCGCCCGCTTCCGGACACCGGGAACTCCGGTTCCCGACAGCGGCATCCGGCGGGATCAGCGGTCGCGGGAGGTGCGGCCGGGACGGGTGTCGTCGATGGCCGGACGCGACGGATGCCGTACCGGAAAGCGGGTAAGCGCCGCCGACCGGACCGATGGGAGAGCGGGGAGCATGACCGACAGCCGAGCCACCGAACCAGTGCCGGACCCCGGCTACGAGCCGCCCACCTCGCCGGCCGGCGGCGACCCGGAGCCGGACGTCCTGCTCGACGTGCCGGAGCTGACCGTCGACGAGATCCGGCTCACGGTGGACGGGCTCGACGCCGACCTGTCCCTGCGTGCCCGGCTGGCCAACCTGCTCCAGCTCGACGCCGGAGTCCGGGTGCACCTGGAGGGCGTCGAGCTGGACATCACCGGGGTGCGCGCCGAGGCGCTGCTCAAGGTACGGCTGGAGAAGCTGGTGCAGATCCTGGACCGGGCGCTGACCACCATCGACCGCAACCCGCAGCTGATCGACGCGCTGGCCCGCTCGGCCGGGGTCGCCCTGGAGGACGTGCACCGTGTCGCCGCGCCGGTGGTGGACCAGACCGGACGTACGGTGGCCGCGGCCGGCGAGGTGGTCGGGCGCACCGCTCCGGCGGTGGTCGACCGGGCGGCGCCGGCGGCCGGTGAGGTGGTCGACCGGGCTGGCCCTGCGGTGTCCGGCCCGATCGAGGCACCCGAACCGCCCCAGCGCCCGGCCCGGACGGAGTCGCCACCGGCGGCCGGTGGCGATCGCGAGAAGCCCTCGCCGGCAGCCGGCGCCCGGCACCCGGAACCGCCACCGTCGTCCAGCGGCGATCGGCCGAAGCCGTCACCGGCGCCCGGTGCCGGGCGGACCGAGCCGCCGCCCAATGCCGGGCGGACCGAGCCGCCCAGTGCCGGGCGGACCGAGCCGCCCAGTGCCGGGCGGACCGAGCCGCCCAGTGCCGGGCGGACCGAGCCGCCCAGTGCCGGACGGACCGAGCCGCCCAGTGCCGGACGGGCGGAGCCGTCACCGTCGTCCGGCGCCGGGCGGGAGGGGAAGGCGCAGTCCGAGCGTGCCGCCGGATCGGGGCCGGACGCCGGCGAGGGCTCGTCGGCCGACCGGTCCGGGGAGAAGAAGCGCGGCTCGGAGCGAACCGGCCAGCCGGCGAGCGCCGCCGCCGAGGCGGCACAGCTGGCGGGGCAGGCCGGACAGGCACTCCGGCAGGCGGGCCGAAGCGTCTGG
>NZ_WBKS01000087.1:0-24663 GCF_008868145.1 Micromonospora sp. AMSO1212t | reverse complement strand
GGCCGCCCCGCCCCCGACTTCCGCTCGCGCTCGCCGTGCCACTGCCCGCGCTCTGCCGCCGCCTCCTCCGTCGGCGCCTTCAGTCCCCCGCCGCCCTTTGCTCTGCAGCCACGCGCGCGACAGACACGCTCCGTAACCATGTGCGCCGATGGATGCAGAGCAAAGGAGGCGGGGGCCGCACTCCCGTCGGCACCCCACCGCGCTCCGCCCGAGACCTCGGCGAGCCGTCGTTCACTGCGACCGCTGATCGCCGAGATCTCGACGACCGTCACGGCGAGTGGAACGGCATGGGTGTCAAACAGGGCCGTAGGCACCCATGGTGTTCCACTCGGCGAGGGCCGCTCGACGGCCGTCCGCCGGCAGGCGCGCGAGCGAGGCACGGTGTATGGGCGGCGGATTTTCAGGGCACCGAAATGACGGCGTGGCCGTCTTCCGATGCCACCACCTCGGCGAAGTGGAGTGGACCGTGGAAACGCTGGACGGCGAACGCGCTCCCCCGACATTTCCCGCCCGGGTGAACGCGGCGGGCACGAGCGCGCACAATCCGGCGCGAGCCGGTGCGACGGGCGCTGTCCGAGCGAACCGCCGCGGCGCGGGAACCCGCCTGAGTGGACACGTTGCGTGACGACAAGCATCCCGGGCATGTCCATTCTTCATCGTTGTAAACGGTATCGGGGGTGAGCCCCCAGAGGCCACCTACCATCATTGCGAAACAGTTTCAAGAAATGGGTGCCACGAGTGAGCGGAGCGCCATTTCGTCACTCATTGCAATCACGATCAGCAATGTTCCCAAGATGCGCGCTATTCGCGTATCGTGCCCCCTCGTGCCGCCCGTTCGCCCCTCCGACGCGACTCCCCCCAAACCCCGGCCGCCGTCCGGCGGGCGACCGGGGTCCGACGTGGACGCCGAGGTGGTGTCGCTGCCGCCGGACGAAGGAAGCGTGGGCGGCCCCGAGTGGGCCGACGACGGGCCGGGCGAGACGCTCCACCACAGCCGAGCCGAACACCACACCTCGGACGAGCGGCGCAGCCGCCCCGAGGACACGACCCCGGGCGAGAACGAGACCCACACCCCGGGCGAGGGCGAAAGCCACCAGGAGCAGACCCCGGAGCAGGCCCACCAGGACGCCCGCGACCTGGCCGCCAGGTTCGAGGAGGAGAAACCGGGGCGGGTGCTCGCCGGGCCGGTCGGTGTCCTCTTCACCGGCATCACCGTCGCGGTCGGGCTGCTGACGCTCTGGCAGGTGTTCTTCCCGCTGGCCCAGGGCAGCAAGTACTACCTCATCTTCTTTCTGGCCGGCGTCCTGCCGATGGTGTTCCTCGCGTACCCCTCGGGGGTGCGGCTGCGGCGCACGGCGACCGACGCGGACGACCGGCGCGGACCGACGCCCGTGGACTGGCTGCTGGCCCTCGCGGCGCTCGTGGTCTGCCTCTACCCGGTGCTGCCGGTCACGATCGGCGCCGGTGGCGGCGGGTACGACGCCTTCCTCGACCGGCAGGGCCTGCTCGATCCGCTGGACCTGGCGTTCGGCACCGGGCTGCTGCTCCTGCTGCTGGAGGCGTGCCGGCGTACCACCGGATGGATCCTGCCGGCGGTCTGCGTGCTGTTCCTCGGGTACGGCTACTACGGCGGGCTGCTGCCGCAGGCCTGGCCGGTGGCGCACGCGGGGCTCGACTTCGGGCAGCTCGTCGACGCGTTCTACAACTCCGACAGCGGCTTCTACGGCACCCCGCTGGACGTGGCCGCCTCGTACATCGTGCTGTTCACCATCTACGGCGCGGTGCTCGACCTGTCCGGCGCGGGCCGGTTCTTCGTGGAGCTGTCCGCCGCCGCGTTCCGCCGCTCCCGTACGGCCGCCGGGCGCACCGCCGTCGCCTCGGGTTTCCTGCTCGGCACGGTCTCCGGCTCCGGTGCCGCCACCACCGTCAGCATCGGCGCGGTGACCTGGCCGATCCTGCGCCGCGCCGGCTACCCGGCCGAGCGCGCGGGCGGCATGCTCGCCGCCGCGGGTGTCGGGGCGATCCTGTCGCCGCCGACGCTCGGCGCCGCCGCGTTCATCATCGCCGAGTACCTGGGCGTGTCCTACCTCCAGGTGCTCGGCTGGGCCACCGTGCCGACGATCCTCTACTACCTGGGCATCCTGCTCTCCGTCGAGATCGACGCCCGGCGCTCCGGCGTGCGGCCGGTGGTCATCGAAACCGGCTCGGCGTGGCGGCTGCTGGCCCGCTTCGGCTACCACTTCCTCTCGCTCTTCGTGATCATCGTGGTGCTGGCGCTCGGCGCGTCGGCGATGCGCGCGGTGGTCATCGCGACCGCGATCGCGGCCGTGCTGTCCTTCCTGGACCGGCGGCACCGCCTCACACCGGCCCGGCTGGTGGCGGCGCTGCGCGACGGCGTACGCGGGGTGCTCGCGGTGAGCGCCGTCTGCGCCGCGGCCGGCATCATCACCGCCACCACCACGAAGACCGGACTCGGGCCGCAGGCCGCCGCGCTGCTGATCGACGGCGCGCAGGCGGTCAGCTCGGAGCCGGCCGTAGTGCTGGCGCTGACGGCGGTGCTCGCCGCGGTCGCGCTGAGCCTGCTGGGCCTCGCCGTGCCGGTCACCGCCTCGTTCGTCATCGGCTGGGTGATCATCGGCCCGGCGCTGCTGAACCTGGGCGTCGAGGCGCCCGCCGCGGCGATGTTCGTCTTCTACTTCGCGGTGCTGTCCGAGGTCTCGCCGCCGACCGCGCTGGCCGCTGTCGCCGCCGCCGCCGTCACCGGCGGCCGGCTGGTGCCGACCATGTGGCAGACCCTGCGGTACGCGCTGCCGGCGTACCTGATCCCGCTGGCCTTCGTGGTCACGCCGACCGGTCTCGGGCTGCTCGGCATCGGCGGGCCGGGCCGGATCGTGACGGCCGGCCTGGTGTCGGCGCTGGGCGTCGCCGTGCTGGCGGTCGCGGCCGGCGGCTGGCTGCCCGGTGTGGGCCCGGCCGGCGTGCCGGAGCGGATCGTCGGCGCGATCGCCGGACTGGTGCTGCTCTGGCTGGAACCGCTGCCCATGGCGATCGGCGCGGCGCTCGCCGCGCTCGCGGTCGCGGGCGTGTACGTCCGACGTGGCGCCGCCGGGCACGCCGGCCGCCCGGCGGTCGAAGAATCCGTGGACCTTGGGGAGGAGAGAGAGTGGGACGGATCGACGCGAGGATAGTGGCGGGCGTAGGGGCACTTGTCCTGGTCGCCGCCGGTGCCGCCGGCTGCGGGGGCCGTCAGGACGGCGCGGCGAAGGACGACGCCGCCCGCGAGGTCAGCTGCAAGGTCACAAAGGACACCCGGGTCGGCATCGCCACCGGCAACGCCACCGGCGTCTACTACGTCGTCGGCAACGCGCTCGCCGGTGAGCTGAGCAAGTCCACCGACGGCAAGCTCACCGGGACGGCCGCCGAGACCGGCGCCTCGGTGCAGAACGTCGAACAGCTCGTCGCCGGCCAGTACGACGTGGCATTCTCGCTGTTCGACACCGCTGTCAACGCGGTGCAGGGCAAGGGGAGCTTCACCGCGCCGCAGCCGGTCAAGGCGCTGGCCCGGATCTACGACAACTACACGCAGGTGGTGGTCCGCGCCGACGCGGGGATCACGTCGGTGGCCGACATGAAGGGCAAGAAGATCTCCACCGGCTCGCCGAAGTCCGGTACCGAGGTCATCGCCAACCGGCTGCTCACCGCCGCCGGGCTGGACCCGGCCAAGGACATCCAGGCGCAGCGGCTGGACCTCACCAAGACCGTCGACGGCATGAAGGACGGCAGCATCGACGGCTTCTTCTGGTCCGGCGGTGTGCCGACCGGCGGGGTCACCGACCTGTTCACCACGTCCGGCGACAAGGTGAAGTTCGTCGACATCAGCCCGCTGCTGCCGAAGATGGCCGAGCTGAACCCGGCGTACCAGGCGGGCACCATCGGCAAGGACATCTACCGGACCCCGGCCGACGTGCCCACCATCGTGGTGCCGAACGTGCTGCTGGTGCGCGACAACCTGGACGCCGACGTGGCCTGCGCGATCACCCGGACGGTCTTCGAGAAGAAGGACGCACTGGCCCAGGCGAACCCGGCGGCGAAGGGCATCGAGCTGGGCAACGCCCGCAAGACCGACCCGGTACCGCTGCACCGCGGCGCGGAGCGGGCGCTGAGCGACCTCGGCGCGAGCTGACCTGAACGGGCCGGGCCCGGACGCGCGTCCGGGCCCGGCCCACCGACCCGACCCGGAGACCCCCGTGCCGCTGCCCCACCCGGCCCGCGTACGCCGGCATCACCGCTCCGTGGACCGCACCGGACGCCTCCGCTCGGTCCGCGTCCAACTGCTGGCGCCGATCCTGGTGGCCACCGCCGGCCTGGTCGTGCTGGGGGCGGCGCAGACCGGCGCCGCGCTCGACTCGTCCGCCGACGCCGACCGGGCCCGCGTGCTGGCCGGCACCGCCACCGCGACCGTACGGCTGGTGCACGAGCTGGAGCGCGAGCTGGGCGAGACGGCCGCGTTGCGCCAGCGCGGCGGTACGTCCGGCCGCCCGCTCGTGGACGCGCAGCGTCGCCGGGTGGACACGGCGGTGGACCGCTACCGCACGGCGCAGGGTGACGCGCGCCGGGCCGCCCCGGATCTGGCCGGGGTGCTGGACGACGCGCGCGGGCGCCTGGAGCAGCTCGCGCCGACCCGGGACCTGGCGCTGGCCGGTGAGCGCGGCGACCCGGCGTACGTGTCGCTGGTGGAGTCGCTGCTGGCGGTCGCGGACGCGCTGCCGAGCCAGCTCCGCGACGCCGAGCTGGCCAACCAGGCGCGCGAGGTGGCCGCGGTGGCCGCCCAGGAGCACCTGTCCGCGCTGGAGCGCGACCTGCTGCGGGCGGTGTTCGTCCGGGGTGGACTGCAAAGTGGCGAACTGGCCCGGCTGGGCCGGCTGCGGGGTGCCCGGGAGCAGCGGCAGGCCGAGTTCCTGCGGATCGCCTCCGCCCCGGCGAACAGGGCCTGGTACCGGCTGGTCGACGGCACCGACGTGACCACTGCCCGCCGGATACGTGACGCCGTGCTCGACTCCGACGGCGCGCCGGGCACGGTGAAGACCGACGGTGACGCCTGGTACGTGGCGCAGAGCGGCGCGATCCGCCGGTACAACCTGCTCGGCCGGGACCTGACCGACGGGCTGGACCGGGACGCGGCGGACCTGGCCGCGGCGGCCCGGTTGCGTGCGGTGGTGACCGCGGGCGCGACGAGCACCGTCGCGCTCGGGTCGCTCGTCACGGCCGTGCTGCTGGCGGTACGCACCAGCCGCCGGTTGCGCCGGCTGCGGGTGGCCGCGCTCACCATGGCCAACCGGGAACTGCCGGAGCGGATCACCGCGATCGCGGCGGGCGAGCGGACCCCGGCGGAGGGCCCGGCGACCCGGATGACCGACGGGATCCGCCGGGGCCGGGACGAGGTGGCGCAGGTCGCGGAGGCGTTCGACACGGTGAACCGGGCGGCGTTGCGGCTGGCCGGGCAGCAGGCCGAGTTGCGGCTGGACGTGACCCGGATGGCGGAGGCGCTGGCCCGGCGCATCCGTACGCTCATCACCCGGCAGCTGCGGCTGCTCGACGACTTCGAGCGCGAGGAGACCGACCCGGACGCGCTGGCCCGTCTGTTCGCGCTGGACCACCTCGCCGCCCGGTTGCGCCGCAACGGGGAGAACCTGCTGGTGCTGGCCGGTGGCGAACCGGGCCGCGGGCACGAGGGCGCGTTGCTGCTGGACGACGTGGTCCGGGCGGCGGCCTCCGAGATCGAGGACTACCCGCGAGTGGAGATCGACGTGCCGACCGCGGCGGTGCACGGCACGGCGGCCGGCAACCTGGTGCACCTGCTGGCCGAGCTGCTGGAGAACGCCACCGTCTATTCGCCACCCGAGGCCCGGGTGGTCGTCGACGGCCGGCGCACGGTCGACGGGCTGATGTTGCGCGTCCACGACCAGGGCATCGGCGTCAGCGAGAGCCGACTGGCCGAGATCAACGAGCGGCTGGCCGCGCCGGCCATGCTGTCCAGCGCCGCGGCGGGCAGCATGGGCCTGCACGTGGTGGCCCACCTGGCCGCCCGGCACGGGATCCGGGTGCAGTTGCACAACCCCGGCACGGGCACGGTGGCGCAGGTCGACGTACCGGAATCGGTGCTGACCCGGGTCGAGTCGGTGGCGTCGCGGCCGGCCGCGGAGCGGCGACCGCGCGCCGCGGCCTGGTTCAAGTCCGGGCCCGCCGGACGGCCGGCGGCCGGCGGCCGCAGCCTCGTCACCAGCGCCACGACCGTCGGCCCGGTGCGCGGCGTCGCCGCCGTCCGCACGCCCGGAGGCGCGTTGCTGGCGCCGAGCACGGCGCGGATCCGGCCGGTGAGTGTGCCGCCGACGCCCGTCCCGACCACCGCCGCCGGGCTGCCCCGGCGGCAGGTGGGCGGCCACCTGCCCGAGCCGATGCCGGACGCCACCGCGCCGCCGCCGGCCACCGACCTGCTGGACCCCGAAGTGGTACGTGCCCGGCTGTCCGCCCTCGCCGAGGGGGTGGCCAGCGCGACCCGCCGTGCCCCGAACACCACCAAACCCAACGGGAGAAGACCATGACCTCACCGTCCTCCGCCGGCCTGGACTGGCTGCTGGCGAACTTCGCCGAGCAGGTGCCGGACGTCTCGCACGCGCTCGCGGTCTCCGAGGACGGGCTGCGGCTGGCGTCCTCGCCGGACCTCGCCCCCGACCAGGTCGACCAGCTCTCGGCGGTGATCAGCGGGCTGGCGAGCCTGACCGTGGGCGCGGCCCGGCTGATGTCCGCCGGCCGGGTGCGTCAGCAGATCGTCGACATGGACGGCGGGGTCATGCTGGTGATGGCGGTGGGCGAGCGGGCACTGCTCGGCGTGCTGGCCGCGCCCGGCTGCGACCTGGGCCAGATCGGCTACGAGACGGCGACGCTGGTGCAGCGGGTGGCGGAGGCGCTGGAACCGGCGGTCCGACGGTGACCGGCCGCCCGCTGCGGCTGCTGGCCGCGCTGATGACGGCGGTCCTGGTGGCCGGCTGCGCGGCCGAGGACTCCGCCCCGGAGGCGTGGCACGGCGGGCGGATCTTCCTGGCCACCGGCAACACCACCGGCGTCTACTACCAGCTCGGCGGCGGGTACGCCGACCTGATCACCCGCCACCTGCCCGGGTACGAGGCGCGGGCGGAGCCGACCGGCGCGTCGGTGGAGAACATCACCCGGGTGGCGAGCGGCGACATGGAGATCGCGTTCAGCCTGGCCGACACGGCGGCGGACGCGGTCGACGGGCGCGGGGCGTTCGACAAGCAGCCGCAGCCGGTGCGGGCGCTGGCCCGGGTCTACAGCAACTACACCCACGTGATCGTCCGCGCCGACGACAAGATCGGCAGCTTCGCCGACCTGCGCGGCAAGCGCATCTCGACCGGTTCGCCGAAGTCCGGCACCGACATCATCGCCGGGCGCCTGCTCACCGCCGGTGGCATCGACCCGAACCGGGACATCCAGCGGTTCAACCTGTCGCTGCCGGAGACGGTCAAGCGGATGCGTGCCAAGGGTCTGGACGCCATGTTCTTCTCCGGCGGCCTGCCCACACCCGGCGTCAAGGACCTGCTCTCCTCCGCCCCCGGCACGTTCCGCCTGCTGGCGCTCGACGAGCTGATCGAGCCGTTGAGCGCCCGCTTCGGCGCGGTCTACACCACAGCGACGCTGCCGAAGGAGGTCTACGGCACGCCCGAGCCGACGCCGACGATCACTGTGGCGAACGTGATCCTGGTGGCGGCGGACATGCCCGAGCAGCTCGCGTACGACCTGACGCGGGTGCTGTTCACCTGGCAGGGCGAGCTGATCCAGGTGCACCCGGAGGCGGCGAACTTCAACCGGTCCAGCGCCGCGGCGACCCGGCCGATCCCGCTGCACCCGGGCGCGCAGCGGTTCTACCGCACCGGCTGAGCGCGGGAACCGTGCCGCCTCGGCCCGAGCCGGGGCGGCGCCACGCCTGCTACGGCGTCCAGTCGCGCCGCAGCAGGCCGTAGATCACCAGGTCGGTGAAGCCGTCGCCGTCGTACTCGCGGTCCCGCTGGGTGCCCTCGTGGACGAACCCGCACCTCTCGGCGGTGCGCCGCATGGCCGTGTTGCCGGCGAGCGTCTCGATCTCCAGCCGGCGCAGGTTGCGGTTGCGGAACCCGTACCGGCAGAGCAGCCGGATCACCTCGGTGCCGTAGCCCTGGCCGCGCGCCTCCGGCAGCAGCGTGATGCCGAGGTGGGCGTAGCCGTTGAAGGCGTTGATGCCCCAGAGCACGCCGGTGCCGAGGAACGTGCCGTCGGCGACGGTCTCGGCCAGCAGCGACACCGGAGCGGCGGCCTCCGGCTGCTCGGCGGCTCGCTTCTCCAGCCGGGCCCGGACCTGCCCGACGTGGTGCGGCAGGAACGGCTCGTCGTCGGTGACCAGGTGCAGCTCCGGGTCGCTGTGCAGCCGGAACATGTCCGGCGCGTCGTCGGGGGTGGGCGTACGCAGGCGGACCCGGTCGGTGGCGAACATGCCGCGACGCTAACGGTGGGTGGGCAGGGCGACAACCGGATTTGGCCACCCTACCGACCGGTCGGTAGGGTGGTGGCATGACCCCGCTCGTGCTCGCCACCGCGCTGACCAAGACCTACGGAACCCATGACGCCCTGCGCGCGCTCGACGTGACAGTCGCGCAGGGCAGCCGCTTCGTCGTGCTCGGCCACAACGGCGCCGGCAAATCCACGCTGCTGGAGATCATCGCGACGCTGCGCACCCCGACGTCCGGCTCGGTACGCGTCGGCGGGTTCGACACCGTCACGCAGGCACGGGACGCGCGACGCCTGATCGGCCTCGCGCCGCAGTCGAACGCGCTCGACCCGCTCGCCTCCCCCACGGAGGTGCTCGACTTCCAGGGCGTGGCGCTCGGGCTGGGACGCCGCCGGCGAGCACGCCGCACGCGGGAACTCGTCGACCTGTTCGGCCTGGGCGAGCACCGCTCGGCCCGGGTCGCCAAGCTCTCCGGCGGCACCCGCCGCAAGCTGGACCTGGCCGTGGCGCTCGTCGCCGAGCCCGCCGTGGTGATCCTGGACGAGCCGACCACCGGCCTGGACCCGCTCGCGCGCATCGACTTCTGGACCGAGCTGACCCGCCTCAACCAGGCCGGCACCTCGCTGCTCATCTCGACCCAGGACCTGCACGAGGCGGACGTGCTCGCCACCGACATCGCCGTGCTCCGGGAGGGCCGGGTGGTCGCCCAGGGTCCGCCGGCGTCGCTCAAGCAGCGCGTCGGCGCCCGTACGCTCACGCTCGACCTGTCCGGCGCCGCCGCCGCTGCCGCGTTCGCCGCCGCGTCCGAGGCCGGGTTCCGCGCCGACCCCGACCGTCCGGACCGGGTACGCCTCAGCGTTCCCGACGATCCGCGGGCCCTGGCGAAGGCCCTGACCGAGGCCGGCGACGCCGCCGCCGAGATCACCCGGCTCCACCTCGCCGAGCCCTCCCTCGACGACGTCTTCGTCGCCCTCGCCGCCCGCTGAGGCGTGACCCCACCGCACCCCGAAAGGCCCGAACCCGTGCTCCCGCTGGCAGTCGCCCCACCCCGCCGCTCTCCGGCCCCGGTCGTCCTCGCGGCGATCAGACGCTCCACGCGCGCCGTGCTCCGTACGCCCGCGCTGCTCGTCGCCCCGGTCGCCCAGTCCCTGTTCTTCCTGCTCGTCTACGCCGGGCAGCTCGACGCCGTGGGCGGCACCTACCTGGACGGCACGAGCTTCATCGCGTTCCTGCTGCCGCTGATCCTGCTCACCGGCGTCGCCACCGGCGCGGGCGCCGCCGGCACGCTGGTGCTGGGCGACATCACCAGTGGCTACCTCGACCGCCTCCGGCTCGCCCACGGGAGCACCACGCCGTTCCTCGTCGGCCCGGTCGTCGCCGCGCTGATCGCCGTCGTACTCCAGATGGCGGTGACGGTCGCCGGGGCCGCACTGATCGGCTACCGGCCGGCGAGCTGGCCCGGCGTCGCCGGGATGCTGCTGCTGATGCTGGCGCTGGGCCTCGGTGTCGCACTCCTGAGCATGGCGCTCGCGATCCGGTCGGCCTCGGCGCCGGCCACCAACCTGGTCACGCTCGCCGTGTTCGGCCTGTCGTTCTTCACCGGCGTGTTCGCGCCGGTCGACCAACTCGCCGGCTGGATGCGGGTGATCGCCACGGTCAACCCGCTCACCTATATCGTCGACACCGCCCGCCAGCTCGGCGGCGGCACGTCGCTCACCGCGGCCCCGGTCGGCGTCGCGGCGATCGTCACCCTCGCCGTCGCCGGAACCGCCGCCTGCGCGCTCGCCCTCCACCACGCGAGAAAGAACCGATGAGCCCCACCGACACGCGCACCCAGATCATGGACGCCTTCGCCGAGCAGCTCGCGGCGACCGGCTACCAGGGCATCTCCCTGGTCGGCGTGGGCCGCAGCGTCGGCATCCAGAAGCCGTCCATCTACCACCACTTCCCCGGCGGCAAGGAGGACCTCTACATCGCGGTGGCGGAACGGTACATCCGGGACGTCGGCGGCCGGATCTCGGCGGCGCTGTCCGAACCCGGCGACGTGGCGCACCGGCTGCACGCGCTCGCCACCGTCGCCGCCGGGCAGCACGGCGACGCGATCACGTTCGAGCAGCGCATCTACGACACGCTGCCGCTCGTCTCCGCCGGGACCAGCGAGCACGTCTCGGGCCTCTACGTCGCGCTGATGCTGGCGCCGGTGACCCGGTTCTTCGCCGATGCGAAGGCCGAGGGCGCCGTCACCGGCGAACCGGAGTTCCTGATGAACGCGTTCCTGCACCTGGCCCGCGCCGCCGACCTCACCGACGAGACCGGACCCGCCCGGGTCGTCGCGCTCTTCCTCGACGGGGCCCGCCCACGTGCCTGACCCCGCGTGACTCCGGGCGTGGCGCGGCCTCAGGCGTCTGCGGGCGCGGTGGCGGCGCGCGCCGCCGCGACCAGCCGGGCGGTCTCGGCGGCCACCGCCTCGTCGTCGGCGGGCGTCCCCGGGTCGTAGCGGACCGTCCAGGTCAGGCCGTCGACCCCGGCCACCCGCCGGGCCGCGATCCGCCCGGAGCCGCCGGGCACCTCGTGGTGCGAGGTGTACGCCACCGAGCCGGTGACCCGGGCCCGGACCTGGTGCGGCAGGTCACCCGGGTCGACGAGCAGGTACGTCCCGGGGAGACCGTCCGCGACCACCAGGTAACCGTCGCGCTCGGCGACCGGCTCGGCCGGGGTGACTGTCAGCTCGCGGCCGGACCAGACCGCCTTGAGGATGTCGTGCCAGCCGAGGCGGTCGACGCGGCCGGGCAGCCAGAGACCGCGGTTACTGGCGACCAGCACGCCGTCGTTGCCGCCCTCGCCGGTGCCGGCTGCGGCCCACGCGAGCACCCGCTCGTCGGCGGCCAGCGGCGGCCGGTCGGCCGACGGCAGTTTCGGCCGACGGTTGAACAGAGCCATCACAAACCTCCGGCGGCCTGCTCGCGCAGTGCCCGTGCGTGCTGTTCCAGCGAGAGCAGTTCCCCGAACAGGGCGAAGTACTCGTCCTTGTTGCTCACCGGGTTGATCCGCTGGATCTTCGACTTCAGGTCGCGGATGCGGCCGGTGACCGAACTCCACTGGAGCCGGGCCATGGTGATCGAGACGTACCTCGGGTCGGGTTCGCCGTCGATGCGCAGCGGCTCCACCGCCAGCTCACCGATCAGCGCCTGCCCGGCCAGGTCGTCGCAGGCGTCGCGGACCCGCTCGATCCAGACCGCGCCGCCGGTGGCGCCGGACGCACCGCCGGCGGCGGCCACGGCGGCGCGTACCGCGACGTGCACCGGGTGCTGGTAGTCGGTCGCCTCGACCGCGTCGAACATCGGACCGGCGAGCACCGGCTCCTGCAACGCCAGCTTCAGCGCCTCCCGCTCCACCATGGAACGCGGACTGTCCACAGCGGGCGAGGCCGGGCGCGAGCGGGCCGGGGCGGCGGGCGCGCTGCCGGCCTGCGGCCCGTGCGCGGCGGCCAGCACCGCACGCTGCACCGGCTCGATCTCCATGCCGAGGTCACCGGCGAGCTTGCGCACGTACTCCGGGCGCTTCTCCCGGTCCTTGATCTTCGCCACGAGCGGCGCGGCGCGGCGCATGGCCTCGACCCGGCCGTCGACGGTGTCCAGGTCGAACCGGCTGATCACGTGCCGGAGCGCGAAGTCCACCAGCGGCTCGCGGCGGGCCACCAGGTCGCGTACGGCCAGGTCGCCCTTTGCCAGGCGCAGCTCGCACGGGTCCATGTTGTCGGGGCTGACCGCGATGAAGGTACGCCCGACGAAGCGCTGGTCGTCCTCGAAGGCGCGCAGCGCGGCCTTCTGGCCGGCGGCGTCGCCGTCGAAGGTGAAGATGATCTCGCCGGCCCGCTCGTCGCTGTCGAACAGCACCCGGCGCAGCACCGAGATGTGGTCGCCGCCGAACGCGGTGCCGCAGGTCGCCACCGCTGTCGGCACGTCGGCGAGGTGGCAGGCCATCACGTCGGTGTAGCCCTCGACCACCACCACCTTGCCCTGCTTGGCGATCTCCCGCTTGGCCTGGTCGATGCCGTACAGCACGTGCGACTTCTTGTAGATCGGCGTCTCGGGGGTGTTCAGGTATTTCGGGCCGTCGTCGTCGTCGAAGAGCTTGCGGGCGCCGAAGCCGATCACGTCGCCGGTGATGTCCCGGATCGGCCACATCAGGCGGCGGCGGAACCGGTCGATCAGCGAGCCGGAGCGGGCCGGGCGGGACAGGCCGCCGGTGACCAGCTCGTCGTGGGTGAAGCCCTGCTGGCGCAGGTGCTTGGTGAGCAGGTCCCACCCGTCGGGGGCGAAGCCGCAGCCGTACCGCTCGGCGGCGGCCCGGTCGAAGCCGCGCCCGGCGAGGAACTCCCGGGCCGGACGGGCGCCGGCGGTGGTGAGCTGGGCCCGGTAGAACTCGGTGGCGGCGGCGTGCGCGGCCACCAGGCGCTGCCGCTGCCCCTGCTGCGGGCGGGGACGCGGCGTGGACCGGTCGTCCTCGACGTAGCGCAACTGGATGCCGGCGCGGGCGGCGAGCCGCTCGACGGACTCGACGAAGCTGAGGTGCTCGGCGTCCATCAGGAACTTGATCGCGTCGCCGCCGACCCCGCAGCCGAAGCAGTAGAACACGTTGCGGGCGGGCGAGACGTTGAACGACGGGCTCTTCTCGTCGTGGAACGGGCACAGCCCTTTGAGGTTGCCGCCGCCCGCCGACTTGAGGGTCACCACCTCGGAGATGACGTCCGCGATGGCGGTGCGCTCGCGGACCAGCGCGATGTCCTCGTCCCGGATCCGCCCCGCCATGACCGCCACCCCCTCGGCGTACATCCTGCCCTGCCGGACCGACGTTCCGGCGGCCGGGGGGACGGGCGTGTGGCCGACCACGTCCGTCCCCCGGCTCAGGCCGAACGGGCCGTCGCGGGGTCGCCGATACGCGGGAACGGCTCGATGGAGAAGACCACCTCGACCGGCACCTCGAAGTACGCGGCGATGCGCAACGCCAGGTGCAGGCTGGGCCGGAACTCGCCGCGTTCCAGGTAACCCACGGTCTGGTAGTGCACACCGAGCGCGTCGGCCAGTTGCCGGCGGGAGATGCCCCGTTCGGCGCGCAGCACCGCGATGCGGTTGTGCACGGTCTCGCTCATCGACGCCCTCTCATCCGACCCGCTGCATGGCCCGCTCCCGCCGGGCCGCGACCCGCGAGCCGGACTCCCGGCGGGCCATCCGGCGCAGCACCACCGGGGCCAGCACGAGCCCGAGCAGCGCCCAGGCGCCGAGCACGCCGACCGTCTCCAGGTGCCGCCAGGAGCCGCCGAGTTCGACCGCCGCCAGGTCGCCCGGGAGCAGCGCCGAGCGCATGCCCAAGCCTAGCCAGTAGAGCGGGAAGACCTGGGCGACGCCCTGGAGCCAGCCGGGCAGGCCGTTGATCGGGTAGAAGATGCCGGACAGCGCGATGAGACCGAAGATCGGCATCACCACCAGGCCCATGTTGCGCGGGTTCTCGACCAGCGAGCCGATCACCGCGCCCAGCGGCAGCGTCGCCACCAACCCGAGCGGCACCACCCAGGCCAGCGTGAGCCAGGCGCCGGGGTCGCCGAGCCGCAGCCCGTCGAGGAAGAACAGTCCGGGTGTGAGCTGGAGGACCACGCCGATCAGCGCGACCGCCGAGACCAGCACGATCTTGCCGACCAGGTAGCCGAGCATGCCGTCCGGGATGGCCTTGGCGCGCAGCAGCGTGCCGTCCTCCCGGTCGATCACGAGCTGGTTTGCCAGCCCGAGCAGGCCGCCGAAGAGCAGGCCCATGCCGAGCGCGCTGGGCAGCGTACGGGCGCCGAGCGAGAAGTCGGTGCCGGGCACTGTCGAGCCGCGCATCCAGAACACGGCGACCAGCAGCACCACCGTGGGAAAGAAGTAGGTCCAGAGATCCTGGCCGTTGGTGAACGTCGCGCGCAGCTCGATCACGCCGCGCCGCAGCCCGGTCCGCAACGCGTTGGTGGTCGGGTTCATCGGTTCGCCTCCTGCTGCCACACCCGCTCGGCCCGGCCGGTACGGATGCCGGTCTCCTCCTCGTGCACCAGCGCCAGGTACGCGTCCTCCAGGCTGGCCCGGCGCACCTCCAGCTCGCGTACCCGGTTCCCGTGTTCGCGGAGCAGGTCGCGCAGGAACGCGGTGGCGTCGGCGGTGGCGTGCACGTACCGCTCGCCGTCGCGGGTCCAGCGCACCTCGGCGTCCCCCGCGACGCGCCGGGCGAGCTGGTCGGGCGACCCCTCGGCGATGATCCGGCCGTCGGCCAGGATCAGGATTCGGTCGGCCAGCTTCTCCGCCTCGGTCAGGTCGTGCGTGGTCAGCACGATCGTGGTTTCGTCCAGGTCGGCCAGGCGGTGCACCAGCTCGTGGAACTCACGCCGGGCGGCCGGGTCGAACCCGACGGTGGGCTCGTCCAGGAACAGCAGTTCCGGCCGGCCGACGATGCCGACCGCGACGTCGAGCCGGCGGCGCTGACCACCGGAGAGCCGGGCCACCCGGCTGCCGGCGTGCGCGGTCAGGCCCACCGTCTCCAGCAGCTCGTCGACCGGCCACGGGCGCGGGCTCCGGTCGGTGGCGTACGGCGCGTAGAAGTCGCCGAGGTGGGCGAGCAGCTCCCGCACCCGCCACTTGCCGTGGTCGCGCCAGGACTGGAGCACCACGCCCAGCCGCGCGCGCCACCGCTCGTCGCCGCGGGCCGGGTCGGTGCCGAGCACGCGCACCGTGCCGGCCGAGGGAACCCGGAAGCCTTCGAGGATCTCGATGGTGGTGGTCTTGCCCGCGCCGTTTGGCCCGAGCAGCGCCACCACCTCGCCCCGCCGGGCGGTGAGGTCGACGCCGTGCAGCACGTCGACGGCGCCGTAGCGCATACGCAGGTCCCGCACGTCGAGGACGAGATCCTCGTCGGGAAGTCGGGGGGACGCGACGGCCCCCGGGAGTTCGACCGCAGTCATGCCCCGGAATGTAGCACTCCTACTACAGATCGAGGTACCACCACTCAGCGGCGACGGCTGTGGAACCAGCGCGTGACGGGGGCCGGATCCTCCTCCTCGTACGACCGGGCCGCGTTCACCGCCGCGGCCAGGCCGGAGCGGCGGGGCCGGGGCCCGGCGCGCAGCATCGGATCGGCGGCCATCTCCCGGAGCACCGCGACGGCCAGGCCCAGCATCACCACGACGAACGGCAACGCGACCAGGATGGTCGCCTGTTGCAGCGCGGCCAGCCCTCCGGCCAGCAGCAACGCCGCCGCGACCGCGCCGATCAGCACGCCCCAGAGCACCACCACCCCGCGATGCGGCCGCAGCGCGCCGCGCGAGCTGAGCGAGCCGAGCACCAGCGACGCCGAGTCCGCGCTGGTGACGAAGTAGAGCGCGATCAGCACCATGGCGAGCACGCTCGTCAGCGTGGCCAGCGGCAGCGCGTCGAGCAGCCCGAACAGCGCCTGCTCGGAACCGGCGCCCACGTCCGCCACCAGGTCCCGGGTGCCGGTGGTCTGCGTACGCAGGGCGCTTCCGCCCATCACCGCGAACCAGACGGTGCTCGCGCCGCTGGGCACCAGCAGCACCCCGACCAGGAACTGGCGGACCGTACGGCCGCGCGAGATGCGGGCGATGAACGTGCCCACGAACGGCGCCCAAGAGATCCACCACGCCCAGTAGAAGATGGTCCACGAGCCGAGCCAGGCCGGATCGGAGAACGCCCCGGTACGCGTCGACATGCGCACCAGGCCGCTCAGGTAGTCACCGACCGAGGCCGGCAGCACCTCCAGCGTGTAGACGGTCGGACCGACCACGAACACGAACAGCATCAGCACGACGGCGATCAGCACGTTCGTGGTGGACAGCCACTTGACGCCCCGGTGCAGGCCGGAGAAGGCGGAGAGGACGAAGGCGAGCGTGAGCGCGCCGATGATCGTCAACTCGACGGCCCGGCCGTCCGGCACGCCGGCCACCAGGTCCAGTCCGGCCGCCACCTGGAGCGCGCCCAGCCCCAGACTGGTCGCGGAGCCGAACACTGTGGCGAAGACGGCGAGCAGGTCGATCGTCCGGCCGAGCGGGCCGTCGGTCCGGTCGCCGAGCAGCGGCGCGAACGCCGACGAGATCCGGTTGCCCCGCCCCTTGCGGAACGTCGAGTACGCCAGGGCCAGCGCCGCGACCGCGTAGATGCCCCACGGGTGCAGCGTCCAGTGGAAGAGCGTGTACTGCATGGCCGCCGCGGCGGCGGCACCGGTCTGCGGCTCCACGCCGGAGGCCGGCGGCGGCGCGGCGTAGTGCTGGATCGGCTCGGCGACGGCGAAGAACACCAGGCCGATGCCCATGCCGGCGCTGAACATCATCGCGATCCAGGCCAGCGTGTCGAACTCCGGCTCGTCGTCGTCGGCGCCCAGCCGGATCCGGCCGAACCGGGAGGCGGCCACCACGACCGCCAGCACCAGGAAGGCGTCCGCCGCGACCACGAAGAACCAGCCGAACGTGCTCACCGTCCAGGCCAGGCCGGACTCGCCGAAACGGGCCAGTGAGCCCCGGGCGAACACGCCCCACAGCACCACCGCGAGCACACCGGCGACCCCGGCGCCGAGCACCACCCGGTCGACCGGCTGGGTCGCGGGCCGCTGTCCCACCTGTCCCGTCATGCCCCCATCGTCGGCGGGCCGGGCGTACCGGCGGGTCGGAACGCCGCAGGATCCGCGTCAGGACACGACGGTGGCGGCCTCCTCGGCCTCCACGGCGGCGTTCCAGGCCGGCTTGGTGGACCGCCAGCCCTCGTCGTCCATGCCGCGCCGCCAGTAGCCGGAAATGGACAGGTCGCCCCGGGGCACGCCGCGCTCGACGCGCAGCAGCCGCCGCAACTCCTTCATCGCGCCGGCCTCGCCGTGCACGAACGCGTGCACCCGGCCGGGCGGGAACTCCAGCGCCCGGACCGCCTCCACCAGCGGCTCGCCGTACGGACGGCCGTCGCGGTGCAGCCAGCACAACTCGACCTCGCCCGCGCTGGTCAGGGGCAGTTCGTCGGCCGGGCCGCCGACCTCGACGTACACCTTGGCGGCCGCGCCCGCCGGCAGCCGCTCCAGGGCGGCGGCGATGGCCGGCAGCGCGCTCTCGTCGCCCGCCAGCAGGTGCCAGTCGGCCGCCGGGTCCGGCACGTACGCGCCGCCCGGCCCGGCGAACAACACCCGGTCGCCGGGACGCAGCGCCGCCGCCCACGGCCCGGCCAGCCCTTCGTCGCCGTGGTGCACCACGTCCACGGTCATCTCACCGGCCGCCGCGTCCCAGGCCCGCACCGTGTACGCGCGCAGGCGCGGCCACTGCTCCGCCGGGAACTCCCGCTTGATCGTGGCCAGGTCGACCGGGTACGGGTAGGTCACCCCGGCCGGTGGGAAGACGAACTTCACGTAGTGGTCGGTGTACGCGCCGACCGGCAGGCCGGCCAGCTCGGGACCGCCCAGGACCAGGCGGATCAGGTGCGGGGTCGGCCGCATGGTCCGGACGACCGTGGCGGCGGTGAGCTTCTTCGGGCGATCCGTCATGCCGCTTAGGCTAGCCTAAGTTCTCGGGTCCGCCCCCGGGGTGACCCGGTCGGCTCGACGACACCAGCCGGGCGTGCCAGGCCAGCGCGGCCGGATCGGTGAGCGAGGCGACCTGGTCGATCACCACGCGCAGCCGCGCGACGTCGTCCGCCGCGTCCCGCCACAGCGGCGCGAAGACCGGGTCGAGCGCGTCAGGAGCCCGGTCCAGCAGCGCCGCGACCAGCCCGGCGAGGACGTCGCGCTGCCGCGCGTAGCGGTCCTCGGCACCGGGACGGCGCATCACGTACCGCAGCGCGATGCCCTTGAGCAGCGCGCACTGCGCCCGGATCCGGCGCGGCACCTCCAGGTCGGCGGCGTAGCGGCGGTGCGGGCCGGGACCGTGGCGCTGCTCGGTCGCGGCCACCACGCCGGCGACGAACCGGCCGGTGAGCACGCTGGTGGTGGCCTTCAACGCGGCGAGGGCGCGGTGGCTGCCGTCGTACGCCGCCAGCGGGGCGAGCACCGGATCGGCCAGCAGGTCGGCGAGCACCTCGCCCAGGTCCTCCGGCGCCTCCCCGGAGTACTCGGCGGCCACGTCGGCGCAGAGCGCCCGCCGCTCGTCCGCGTCGGCCAGCAGCGGGCGCAGGTCGACGTACCCGCCGTGGATGCCGTCCTCGACGTCGTGCACCGAGTACGCCACGTCGTCGGCCCAGTCCATCACCTGGGCCTCCAGGCAGCGCCGGGCACCGGGCGGGGCGCCTTCGCGCAGCCAGTCGAAGACCGGGCGGTCGTCGGCGTACACGCCGAACTTGCGTTCGCCGGGGCGACGCGGCCACGGGTACTTGCTGACCGCGTCCAGCGCGGCCCGGGTCAGGTTCAGCCCGGCCGAACGCCCGTCCGGGGCGAACACCTTGGCCTCCAGCCGGGTGAGCTCCCGCAGCGTCTGCGCGTTGCCCTCGAAGCCGCCGCAGGCGGCGGCCAGTTCGTCCAGGGCGTACTCGCCGTTGTGCCCGAACGGCGGGTGACCCAGGTCGTGCGCCAGCCCGGCGGTGTCCACCACGTCCGGGTCGCAGCCCAGCCGGGCGCCCATCTCGCGGGCGATCTGCGCGACCTCCAGCGAGTGGGTCAGCCGGGTACGCAGGAAGTCGTTCGTCCCGGCGGTGTGCACCTGGGTCTTCGCGGCGAGCCGGCGGAACGCCGCCGAGTGCAGCACGCGGGCGCGGTCCCGCTCGAACGGCGACCGGCCGTACCCGGTGTCCTTGGGCGCCTCGTCGACCAGCCGGGCCGCGTCGCCGCTCATTTCTCCCGGACTGGCAGATGGTCGCAACTGCGGGGCTCGCAAGACCGGCTCACTCCTCGCGCTCCCGGACCGCGTAGGTCGCGACTGCGGGGCTCGCAAGACCGGCTCACTCCTCGCGCTCCCGCAACACGCAGAACTCGTTGCCCTCCGGGTCGGCGAGCACCGTCCACGCCACGTCCCCCTGGCCGATGTCGACGTGCCGGGCGCCCATGTCGACCAGGCGCTCCACCTCGGCCTCCATGTCGGCCGGGCGCAGGTTGAGGTGCAGCCGGTTCTTTCCCTCCTTCGGCCCGGCGACCGGGACGAAGACGAGACCGGGCATCGTGTCGGGGGTCCGGCGGATCTCCACCTCGGCCGGCTTGTCGGTGATCACCTGATAGCCGAGCGCCTCCGCCCACCAACTGGCGAGCCGGGACGGATCCCGGGCGTCGATGGTCAGGTTCTCCCAGACGGCGGTCATGCGGCCACCCCTCCTGATCGACACGTGGCGGAAGCTCAGGTTACGCCGAGGAGGCCGGAAAGGCGCGCCGGGCGTACGCGGGGCCGCCGGCGAGCACCGGCGGCCCCGCGCCCGGTCAGCGGGAGTCCGAACCGGTGGTGGTGATGGCCGCGCGGCCCGCCTCCAGCCGGGCCACCGGCACCCGGAACGGCGAGCAGGAGACGTAGTCCAGTCCGACCTCGTGGAAGAAGTGCACCGAGTCCGGGTCACCGCCGTGCTCGCCGCAGACGCCGAGCTTCAGCCCCGGACGGGCCGCCCGGCCCTCCTCGGCGGCAATGCGGATCAGCCGGCCGACGCCGTCGGTGTCGATCGACTCGAACGGCGAGATGCCGAAGATGCCCAGTTCCAGGTAACGCCAGAAGAACGCGCCCTCCACGTCGTCGCGGGAGAAGCCCCAGCCCATCTGGGTCAGGTCGTTGGTGCCGAAGGAGAAGAACTCGGCCGCCTCGGCGATCTGCCCGGCGGTCAGCGCCGCCCGGGGCACCTCGATCATCGTGCCGATCAGCACCTCGACGCCGCTGTCCCCGACCACCTCGGCGATGATCCGCTCGGCCTCGGCGCGTACCGTCTCCAGCTCCTGCACGGCCCCGACCAGCGGCACCATGATCTCCGGGCAGGCCGTGCCGCCGTCGCGGACGACCGCGACGGCGGCCTCCGCGATCGCGCGGACCTGCATGGCGAACAGGCCCGGGATGACCAGGCCGAGCCGGACGCCGCGCAGGCCCAGCATCGGGTTCTCCTCGTGCATCCGCCGCACGGCGGCGAGCAGCGCCTCCTCCTTGGCGACGTCCTCGCCGCGCTCCTGGGCCACCGCGACGTTCACCGCGAGCTGCTCCAGCGGGGGCAGGAACTCGTGCAGCGGCGGGTCGATCAGCCGCACCGTGACCGGCAGACCGTCCATCTCGCGGAAGATCTCGATGAAGTCGGCCCGCTGCAGCGGCAGCAGCGCGGCGAGCGCGTCCTCCCGCTCCCGCTCGCCGGAGGCGAGGATGAGCCGCTCGACCAGCTCGCGCCGGTCACCGAGGAACATGTGCTCGGTGCGGCACAGGCCGATGCCCTCGGCGCCGAAGCGCCGCGCCCGGGCCGCGTCCGCGCCGGTGTCGGCGTTCGTGCGTACCCGCAGCCGCCGCGCGGCGTCGGCGTGCGTCATGATCCGGTGTACGGCGCGGACCAGCGCGTCGTCGATGGTCTCCGGGTCGAGTTCGCCCTCGAAGTACTGCACCACCTCGGACGGCATGACCGGCACCTCGCCGAGGTAGACCTTGCCGGTGGTGCCGTCGATCGAGACCACGTCGCCCTCGTTCACCACGTGGTCGCCCACTGTGAACTTCTTCGCCGGGACGTTCACCTCCAGCTCGTCGGCGCCGGAGACACAGGTCTTGCCCATGCCGCGGGCCACCACCGCGGCGTGGCTGGTCTTGCCGCCCCGGGAGGTGAGGATGCCCTTGGCGGCGATCATGCCGTTGAGGTCGTCCGGGTTGGTCTCCCGGCGGACCAGGATCACCGATTCGCCCTCGGCGGCCAGCTCGACCGCGCGGGCCGAGGTGAAGACGACCTTGCCGGACGCGGCGCCCGGAGAGGCGCCGATGCCCTTGGCGACCGGCTCGAACTCGTGGTCGAGCTGGAAGCGCGGGAACATGAGCTGGGCGAGCTGCGCGCCGTTGACCCGGTGCAGCGCCTCGTCCAGGTCGATCAGGCCCTCGTCGACGAGCTGCCCGGCGATGACGAACGCGGCGGCGGCGGTGCGCTTGCCGACCCGGGTCTGGAGCATCCAGAGCTTGCCGCGCTCGATGGTGAACTCGATGTCGCAGAGGTCCTTGTAGTGCTCCTCCAGCCGGGCCATGATGCCGAGCAGCTGGTCGTAGGAGGTCTTGTCGAGCTGCTCCAGCTCCTGCAACGGCACCGTGTTGCGGATGCCGGCGACCACGTCCTCGCCCTGGGCGTTGGCGAGGTAGTCGCCGTAGATGCCCTGCGCCCCGCTGCCCGGGTCGCGGGTGAACGCGACGCCGGTGCCGGAGTCCGGACCGAGGTTGCCGAAGACCATCGTCACCACGTTGACGGCGGTGCCCAGGTCGGCCGGGATGCGCTCCTGCCGGCGGTACAGCACCGCCCGCTCCGCGTTCCACGAGTCGAAGACCGCGCGGATGGCGAGGTCGAGCTGCTCGCGCGGCTCCTGTGGGAACTCGCGGCCGGTGTGCTTGGCGAAGATCTGCTTGTACGCGTCGACCAGCCCGCGCAGGTCGTCGGCGTCCAGGTCGAGGTCGTTGTGCGTACCCTTGGCGCGCTTGATCTCGTCCAGCGCGTGCTCGAACTCCTCGCCCGGAACCTCGCAGACGGTCTTGCCGAACATCTGGATCAGTCGCCGGTAGGAGTCCCAGGCGAACCTGTCGTTCCCACCCGCTTGGTTGCTCAGGCCGACCACGCTTCGGTCGTTGAGTCCCACGTTGAGGACGGTCTCCATCATGCCCGGCATGGAGAACTTGGCGCCGGAGCGTACCGAGACCAGCAGTGGGTCGTCCGGGTCGCCGAGGCGGCGGCCCATCTCGCGCTCCAGCGACTCCAGGTGCGCCTCGATCTGCGCGGCCAGGCCGTCCGGCTCGCGCCCGGTCGTCAGGTACGCCTTGCAGGCCTCCGTGGTGATCGTGAAGCCGGGCGGGACCGGCAGGCCGAGATTCGTCATCTCGGCCAGGTTGGCCCCCTTGCCGCCGAGCAGATCCTTGAGATCCTTGTTGCCCTCGGCGAAGTCGTAGACGTACTTGTGCTCGACCGGATCGTGCGCTGCCACCAGAGCCTCCCACGCGCGCCATTGACACTTAACGAAGGTTCAGTTCGGACATACCCCGGTAGTGACCACCGGTAATCCCGGCTCGTCAGCGTCGGTGGGGCGAAGGCTAGGCGAGTTTCGAGAAACCTGGGAGCGTTCGGTGACTTTCGGCACAACGGTCACCACAATCCGCGTTCGTACGGGTTTTTGGGAACGCTTCCACGAGCACGATCACGCAATTCCGATCCCTCTCGTACTCTTGACGTCACTGCATCTCGCGGAACCTGACCTTTGCCATATCCCGCGCGAATACACCCCTCGGAGGCGTCGCCGTGCCGACCAACCCCGCCGCCCCGGAGACCGAGCCGGAGCCGTCCGGCACCCGTCCCACCAGCCCTTCCAGTGACGTACCCGCGGTGTCGCTGCCCGGCGTGCCGGCTCCCGCGGCCGAGCTGGCCCGGGCCGCCGCGGGCCGGGCCGCCGGGGCGCTCGCCGGACCGGCGCCGGTCCGGCTGGGCGACGTGGTGCCGGCGCCCGAGCAGGTGCTCCCGGACCCGGCCGGTCACTTCACGCTGAGCGCGGACGCGGTGCTGCAGGTCAGCGCCGCCGGGCGGGACGTGGCCGAACAACTCGCCGGCTGGCTGCGCCCGGCCACCGGCTTCCCGCTCCCGGTCGCCGACACCGCCGAGGGCGGCCCGCTGACGCTCACGCTGTCGCCGGCGGACGCCGCCGTGCCCAGCGGCGCGGTCGCGACCGCCGCCTCCGGTCCGGTGGACCACGCGCGGCTCGGGGATGAGGGCTACCGCCTCGACGTGACCGCCGGCGGCGTCCGGATCACCGCCGTCACCCCCGCCGGGCTGTTCCGCGGCGCGCAGACGCTGCGGCAGCTGCTACCCGCGCCGATCGAGAGCCCGACCGTGACCGCCGCGCGCTGGGCGGTGCCCGGCGGCACGATCGTCGACCGGCCGCGCTTCGCCTACCGGGGCGCCATGCTCGACGTCGCCCGCCACTTCTTCCCGGTCGAGGACGTACTGCGGGTGGTCGACCACCTGGCCCGCTACAAGCTCAACCACCTGCACCTGCACCTCACCGACGACCAGGGCTGGCGGATCGCCGTCGACTCCTGGCCCCGGCTCGCCGAGGTCGGCGGCGCGACCGAGGTCGGGGGCGGCACAGGCGGCTGGTACACCCGGGACGACTACCGCCGCATCGTCGCGTACGCCGCCCGCCGCCACGTGACTGTGGTGCCCGAGATCGACCTGCCGGGCCACACCAACGCGGCGCTGGTCGCGTACCCCGAACTGGCACCCGGCAAGGTCGCGCCGCCGCCGTACACCGGCACCGAGGTCGGCTTCAGCTTCGTCGACCCCGCCGACGAGCGGACGTACGCCTTCGTCGCGGACGTGGTCGGCGAGGTGGCCGCGCTGACGCCCGGACCGTGGCTGCACCTCGGCGGCGACGAGGCGTTCAAGGTGCCGGCGGACAGCTACCGCACCTTCGTGGAGCGGGCGCAGCGGCTGGTCGCCGCCACCGGCAAGACAGTCGTCGGCTGGCACCAGCTCGCCCCGGCCGAGCACGTCGACGGGCGCGTCCTGCAGTGGTGGGGCACGAACGGTGACGACCCGGAGACCGCCGACGCGGTACGCCGGGGCGCCCGGCTGATCCTCTCCCCCGGCAACCACGCGTACCTGGACATGAAGTACGCCCCGGACACCCCGATCGGGAACGACTGGGCCGGTCTGATCGACGTACGCCGGGCGTACGAGTGGGATCCGGCGACCCACGTGCGGGGCGTACCGGCCGAGGCGGTGCTGGGTGTGGAGGCGCCGCTGTGGACCGAGACGGTCACCAGCCGCGCCGAGATCGAGTTCATGCTGTTCCCGCGCCTGCCCGCGATCGCCGAACTCGGCTGGTCACCGCGCGAGACGCACGACTGGCCCCGGTTCCGCAGCCGGCTGGCCGCCCAGGGCCCGCGCTGGACCATCGCCGGCATCACCTTCCAC